>NZ_JBSSAC010000009.1:0-80538 GCF_054058315.1 Thermostichus sp. MS-CIW-40 | reverse complement strand
TGAAGACTTCTTTACTACTGATCAATCCATCCTCCTTCCGAAGTTGGTTTGCTAAGTGCTGCTATTGTACCCCTTGAGCCCTTAACAGGCTGTAACATCCCTAGGTAGACTATAGTGCTGACCCACCCCAGCTTGGCCTGTCGGGATGCCTACCTGTCCTGGGTTACTTCCACCTGGTTGCCCGGCTCTAGGCTGACGCGGAACTGTTGTGCGCCTGTTGGCAAGGGATCCGGCGGTAGCTCCGGCAGGTTGGCAAAGGGGGTTTCGGCGCGACGCTCCCGGGCCAGCGCATCCTCCGGCTCGGCGGCCAGGGGGGATCCCGTCCTATCCACCGTTACCCGGTAGACCAAGCTCTCTGGCCAATCGGGGGGAGACTGCCACTGCTCTGCCAAAATGTCTCGCAGACGGGAAAGGGGATCCGCCCCTGCTGCCTCTCTTCCCGCTGTTGGGTCAGATTCTTGGAGGGATGTGGCCAAAGGCTGCGATTGACCCGTCAAGGCAGGGATGGTGAGCTGCTCTTGCGGGGAAGGGGAAACTGTGGGATCCCTAGGGGGGCGACTGGCCCAGATCCCAACACCGGCCACAACTGCGATCCCTCCCACCAGCAGGGCCGCGATCCCGGTGGGCTGTCGATACCAAGCCCGCGCCACCGAAGTTCCCAGACTGGCCAGTTGGGGAATATCGTCGGCCACCTGGGAGAGGTTCTCCAGCAGGTCGTACAACTGCGTCATCGACAGATCTACTTGTGCGATGCGATCTTCCCCTTGGCGCACCGTGAGACGATGAAAAATAAAATCAAGCGGACGGATGGCCACGGTACCGCTGAAGGTTCCCTTGGGTTCCCCACTCAAGTGGGATCCCACGTAGCGGTCGATTACGGTGATCAAATCGTTGAGCCAAACGTTATCGCCGTGTAAAGTTTTGACTGTCTCCCCCTGGCGGATTTCCAACTGACACTCGAAGCTGCGCTGGATGGCTTGCAGCGGCGGCGTTGCAGAGGAGTCTGAAGAATTGGAATCGGCAGGGGCTTCTCCCCGTACAGTCAGCGTAGAAGTGGGCTGTTGATAGGTGTGGCTAACCAGGGTAAGGTTGGGCATGGCAACTGCGGGCGAACAACACGGGTAGAGGGCTACAGAGGCGATAATTGACAAAACTGCCTCAAGAAGAGGGTGAGGCATCGGGGCCGGAGCTGTGGGCCACCCCCTCTTCTTCCAGATCGCTGCCGGCGGGCAAATCCATCTCAGGACGGCTGAGCAAGGCTTTCCACAGGCGCTGAGCGCCTTTCGGGCTACTGTAGAACATCAGCTCAATCAAGATGCGCAGGGCCAGCTCGGTGAGGCTATTCTCATCGCGCACATCCCCATCCACCATGCGGCTGCGGTAGTGAGAGAGGAATTCATCCAAGTAATCTCCCACCAGCGGCTGACGGAAGGGGCTGAGCTCTTGATCGACAGCGGCTTCCAGTTGCTCCAAGGTGCTGCGGATACGGGCTTGTTGCTGAGCAGCCAGATAGGCAATCACCATCACCAGGGCGCGGGCCTCTTCGATATCGACCTTTTTGCGCCCACCGCTGCTGCGGCGCAAGGGGTTAGCATTGCGCAGTCGCCAGAGGGTCACCCGGTCGCCAATCTGCTCTTCCAAGTTGAGGGCTTTGGCTGCGGCCAGAACCGCTTCGGAACTTTCTCCGCTCAGGGACTCCAACCCCAGCAGTAGCAAGTCCAACTGGGCTTTGATGGTACCGGTGGCTGTGTTCAGGCCAACGGGCCGACTGTCTAACTGAATGTGCTTGTGTTCCACCGTCACGCTGTCAATGGGAGCTTTGGGTTTCGACGAAACTCTATGATCTCCTGTCCAAGCCAAACCTGCAACCTACCTCCCTGCGCTCTAGTCTAAAAGACTTTGGGCATGCTAGACTGCTCGCCAGCCTGCCGAGAGTTGAGCTCTCAGGGTTCTTCCCCAAAACGGGGTAACTCTGGATGCATCTTAGACCAATAAGAATGGGTTTTCTGGGCCGGTTTCTGTTTCGGCAACACCCCTACTCCTAGCTGAGCTTGGGCTTTTGGACTCAGGGGGATGGCTACTTATAATGGGGAAAGCAGCTGCTGCTTTGGCCTTTAAGAGCTAAGTGACTACCCACCTTCATTGAGTTTCCCTTTTGTTGACACCAGCGACTCTAGGTGCAGCTTGATTCATCATGGCCTCTTCTGCTCGCTGCAGTACTCAGCCTGTCCCTGTTCACTGGGTCTTGATCTTCAGGGATCGATTGGGGCAGAGGGGGGTTGTTCTGGATAGTATCTATTACTCAGTGGGACGGTCTAAAGACAATCATATTCGCCTTTACGATCCCTGCGTCTCTCGGAAACACGCTTCCCTCATCCGCATTCCAGGTTCAGGGCCAACTGCACAGGGATCCCTGCAGTACAGCTACATGGTATTCGATGGCAGTCCGGGATCCAGGCCCAGCACCAATGGCCTGTTCGTCAACGGAAAACGGGTTTTGTCCCATCGCCTTCAGCTCCTAGATAAGATAAGGTTTGGGCCGAACGTAACAGCAATTGTGGAGACAACGGATCGACTCAGCCCGGAAACCCTAGCCAAGTTATTGCAGCCTCTGGATGCTGCTAGCTCTACATCCCCATCCACCTTTGATTTTAATAAAGACACGGAGCCGAACCCGGAAAACCTGGCTCAGCCAGAGGAAGAGGATTTCACTGTTGCCTAAGCCAACCCAACCAGTCTTCTGAATCCTCCTGTGCCCCCCATCCCACCTGCTCTGAGCGGCTACTGGCAAAATGCCTTTGACCTAGAAGCCCATCTGGGATCCTTCCTGGGCCTTGGGGCTGCCGATCTGCGGGAGAAACTGCGGGCAGGGCAGCAGCAATTGGCGGAGTTGGGCCGGCGAGACTTTGGCTGGGATCGGGCAGATGCGTTTTATCGGGATCAGGTGAGATCCGCCTATCTGCTGGATTTGGCGGCTTGGCACCTGAGCAGCACCGACTACATCGGCGATACCTTACGCCTGGTGGCGGATCATGCCCGCGGGTTGGTGTTGGATTTTGGCGGCGGCATCGGCACCCATGCTATCGGGGCGGCCCTCTGCGCAGCGGTGGATCAGGTGATCTTCTGGGATATCAACCCCATCCATCGGCAGTTTGTGCAATGGCGGGCGGAAAAGCTGGGCTTAACCGAGCGCATCCACTGTCCAGAAAACTTCCCAGAAGAGATCTTTTTTGACACGGTCATCTGCTTCGATGTGGTGGAACATCTGGCGGATCCGGCAGCGCAGTTGCGGCAGTTTTACGACTGGCTCAAGCCGTCAGGTAAGCTTTTGATCAACTGGTACTTTTTCAAGGGGTTTAACGGCGAGTTTCCTTTTCACCTGGACGACCCGCAAAAGGTAGAGCAATTCTTTCAGGTGCTGCAAAGCCGTTTTTTGGAGGTGTTTCACCCCTATTTCATTACCGCCCGCTGTTACCGCAAGTGGGATAAAAGCTGAGATTGGAGAAAACCAAGGTGCTGCGCTATTTGCGGATATTGTGGCTGTTTTGGAGCACCTCAATCGCGGCAGAAATGGAGTACCGTGCCAATTTTTTCTTTGCCAGCCTCAGCAGTCTGGGTGGCTTGGGATCCGCTCTGTTTGGGCTGTCGTTGTTTTACCAGCAGGGGCACCGGCTGGGCGGTTGGAGTTGGCCGGAAGCCCTCATCGTGTTGGGGGTGTTCACCATTCTGCAGGGGATGTCGGCCAGTCTCTTTAACGTCAACCTCAATCGCATTGTGCAGCAGGTGCAGGAAGGCACCTTGGATTTTGTTTTGCTAAAGCCAATAAGCAGCCAGTTTTGGCTGTCGGCCAGGGTGTTTTCCCCCTGGGGCTTGACGGATGTGGGTTTTGGCCCACTGCTCATTCTCCATGCCGGGATCCAGTTGGGCTTGCCCGGGTGGGCCTATGCGGTGGGGCTGTTGCCTCTGCTGCTGGGGCTGATCATCCTCTATAGCCTCTGGTTTATGTTGGGAGCCACCAGCATTTGGTTTGTTAAAATCTACAACGTCACCGAGGTGCTGCGGGGCCTAGTAGAGGCAGGACGATTTCCGATAGTGGCCTATCCGGTGGCCTACCGCGTGTTTTTCACCTTCGTCGTGCCGGTGGCTTTCCTGACCACCATCCCGGCGGAGACCCTGCTGGGGCGAGCCCAATGGCCGTGGCTGCTGGGATCCGCTCTGCTGGCGGCAGGGCTGTTGTGGGGATCCCATCTCTTCTGGCGCTTTGCCCTGCGCTTCTACACCAGCGCTTCCAGTTAAAGTCTGGGCCAAAAAGCTTGGATCCCAGGCATCCGAGTTTCCAGGAGTTGAGTAATTTCTACAGACGCGCCCCACGCGCTGACATCGCGGAGAACAACTGCCTTCAGTACAAGGCAGAGGGAATCGCAGAGTTCTCTGGGTTGAGGGCAAAAAAGTTTTCACTGCAGCGCTTTGCAGCCACAGGCTCTGTGGTTTAGGGGGGCTTGTCTGTCAGTGGTTTTGATGGTTTGTCGATCTTTTAAGGAGCCTGTTCAATGCACAAACACACAAGCTTTGTAGCAGCATCTGTGATAGCCGGCAGTTTTGCTCTCTTGGGCTGTGGCAGCAGCACTTCGTCTTCGATGATGCCTTCCCAAGCGGATTTGGTGGCTTTGAGCAGCGGCAACCGCCTCACCTTTATCCGCTCCGCCGATGCTTCTGTGCAAGGATCCCTGACGGTAACAGGAGTGAACGGCAACCTCATTGGTATCGATGTGCGCCCTGCCAACCGGCTGCTTTACGGGCTGACCGACACCAGCATCCTTTACACCATCAACTTGCAGACCGGTGTCGCTACCGTGGCCAGCACTCTGTCGGTTCCCTTCACCGCGGGCACGCTTTCTGGCATGGATTTCAACCGTTCCGCAACTCATGGTCGTTTATTTCACCGCCCAGGATGAACTAAACAACCGGTTGCTTCCTGCTTCTACGACCCTTACCTAGCTGAGCTTTTGACCCAACCCCGGCAGAGGAATCTCCACAGGCGCGACTTCCCCCAGAACTTGAGGTAGAGTTAGCAAAGCTAACTAGATCGGTGGTAACAAAAACCGTAGCTGCCGTCAACTTGCCGTGAACCTAGAACCGCTCAAATAAACGATGATAAAAACAGCAGCTGCTGTTAACCCCCCAACGATGGGGTTCAGGTGCCCATTGGCCCTCTGGGGGTGAACTTCGGCCCTATGGGTGGGTTTGACATCCGTACTGCTGATGGAGTGGATACCGGCTTTGCCATCGGCGGCTCCACCTTGTATCGAATTGACCTAAACACCGGTCGGGCCACATCCCTGGGCACGCTGCCGGGTGGGCCGTTCTTTGGCTTGGCCGCCCTCTAGGAAAGCCGATTCCCATTTGCCTATCTAAATCAAGGTTAATCAACATTAATCAATGTTTTGGATTCATTGATTTGGAACCAATTGTTGGAATCGTTTTGAGATCGTTGCTGTTGTTGATCCTTGACCCGGCCCGATCCCAGCTCAGGATTGGGCCTTCTATTTCCCCACAAGTCAGGGTTGACCTTCGCCTATGCAGACGATAAATTATGAGAGCCGCTGCCCTGCTTGGATTACTCTGGGCGATGCTTGTGCCTCTGCAGTTTCTTTCTCTTTTCCATCCCGTTTCCTCTTCCCACTCATGAAGATCGAGGGTGACAAAGCTGAGGGATCCCTGCAGGAAAAAACCGATGCAGAGGTGTTTGCAGCCCTAAAAGCAGGCCGGTCACAAGCTCTGGCCATTCTCTACGACCGACATGCCGGCTTGGTGTACGGAATTGCCTGCAAAATGCTGGGCAGTACTGCCGAAGCCGAAGATCTCACCCAGGATATTTTTTTGAACTTGGCTCGTTCCTCCTTTGATCCCAGACGGGGATCCCTGCGCACCTACCTGAGCATCTTGGCTCGCTCTCGCTGTTTGGATCGGCTGCGCTCTTGGCGGAATCGACAGCGCTCCCTGGAACAGGGCAGAGTGGAATTGCAGGGTAGTCCTGCTGCGGATCCCACCTTGGAGCAGTTGGCCCAAGCGGAACGGGTGGCCGAGGTGCAAACGGCCTTGGCCGAGTTGTCCGAAAGTCAACGGCAAGTCTTAAAGATGGCCTATTACGAAGGCATGAGCCAAACGGAAATTGCCAAGCAACTGGATCTGCCTTTGGGAACGGTCAAAGCCAGAGCTCGGCGGGCTCTGCTGCGGCTGCGCGAGTTGTTGGGAGGCCCCTCATGAAAGCCGAATCTGTGTCTCCCGAAGAACTGCAACTGTGGCTGGCAGGCTATGTGCTGGGGGATCTCTCCCCGGAAGAGGCCGACCGGCTGGAGGCATTGCTCAAGCTGCGCCCGGAGCTGCACCGAGAACTGCAGGCTTTGCAACAGGCATTGGAGACAGCCTACGGTATAGAGGAAAAGCAACCCCCCCCTACCCTGCGGGCTTCTCTGTTGCAGGCGCAGGCAGCCCAACCGATGCGCACCCCCGCCTGGATTGCCAAGGGATCCCGTCTCTGGCAGCGGGGCTTGGGGGCGGTGGCCGCAGGCTTGATCGTCGCTTTGGGGCTGGGGAACCTCTACCTGTGGCGCAGGCTGCAGCTAGCCCAGACGCAAGGGATCCCTGGCGAGGTGTTGACCTATGAATTGCAGCCGACTGCGGAGAACCTGGCCGGCTCGGTCAAGCTTGAGGTGGATCCCCAGCGCTTGCAAGGGCGATTGGTGGCCCAAGGTTTGCCACCTCTGCCGGAAGGCCGGGTCTATGCCCTGTGGGTGGTGGTGGATCCTGAGGCGCCCTTCACCACCGATAGTGCGGGGGCCATCCTCATGGCAGCTTTTCCGGTGGATGAAACAGGAAACCGCCAACAGGAGCTGCGCCTACCGCCGGTGTTTGAATCTGCAGAATGGGTGCGGGCTGTGGCCATTAGCGAAGAGGACAGCGAGCGTCCCCAAGAGCACGAAGGATCCCCCTTGTGGATTTCCGGCTAGGGAAAGCATCGGCAGGCCCATGGATTGGCGTGGCCTGATGGCGTAAATAGGCGATTATTATGCAGATTGATATCCACCCAGTCTTGTGACCCAGACAGAAAACCTTAAGATAAAAGTCGCCACCCGGCGAAGAACTCGGAGGCTACCCCATGGGCGAAGCAAAGCGCCGTAAAACCCGCATCAGCCAAGATCCCGACCAAGAGCTGGTGTTTCCCAACCTCAAAGACATTCCCCTCACCAAAGGGCAAGCTCGCGCGATCTACAATTGGACAACCCGTGGTGCTTGGGCAGGCATTATTCTGCTGGCGATTGTTTGGGTTGTGATCCGATTTGTGGGGCCTGCCTTGGGCTGGTGGCATCTGGTCGGCTAGCCGGCCGGATCCCCTTTAGCATCCTTTGGAGTTTCCGTCTATGCGCTCTTATCTGGCAGCCGCCATTCAAATGACCAGCATTCCCGATCTGGCCAGCAACTTGCAGCAGGCGGAAGAGTGGATCGACTTTGCAGTGCGCCAGGGATGCGAGCTGGTGACGCTACCAGAAAACTTTGCCTTCATGGGGCCGGAAGCCGAGAAAGCCCGCCTTGCCCCCGAGATTGCGGAGCGGGCTGAGGAGTTTCTGAGCAAGATGGCCCAGCGTTACCAAGTATTTATTTTGGGAGGAGGGTATCCTGTGCCGGACGGGCAGGGCAAAGTTTACAATACCGCTGCCCTCTACAGCCCTGACGGCAAAGAGCTGGCCCGTTATCGCAAAATTCACCTGTTCGATGTCAATCTGCCCGATGGCAATACCTACCGCGAGTCGAACACGGTGGTCAGCGGAGATGAGGTGGTCACCTGCGAGCAAGAGCAACTGGGGAACCTCGGTTTGTCGGTCTGCTACGACGTACGCTTTCCAGAGCTGTACCGATCCCTGGTGGATCGCGGAGCCCAGATTTTGCTCATCCCTGCCGCCTTCACGGCCTACACGGGTCGGGATCACTGGCAGGTTTTGCTGCAATGCCGGGCCATTGAGAACACCTGCTATGTCATCGCTCCCACCCAGGTGGGCACCCACTACGAGCGGCGGCAATGTCACGGCCATGCCATGATCGTGGACCCCTGGGGGACTATCTTGGCGGATGCGGGTGGCGAAAAACCGGGGGTGGCCATTGCTGAAATTAACCCAGAGCGTTTCCAGTTGGTCAGGCGGCAGATGCCTTCCCTACAACACCGTCGGCTGGCCTGCACCGTCACCCGCTAGGGATCCGCTATGCCATCCCCTTGGCCTGCGCTGATTCTCTACAGCAAACCCGGCTGCCACCTCTGCGAGAGCTTGGTGGAGAAGTTGCGGCAAATCCCTGAGATCACCCTGTTGGAAATCCGCGACATCACCTCCAACCCGAGTTGGTGGGAGCAATACCAACTGGAAGTTCCCGTGCTCACCCTGGCAGGGGATCCCGAGCGACCTTTGCCACGTCCTTCCCCTCGGCTGACGGTGAGCCAGTTGCGGGCTTGGCTTGAGAAACAGCTCCGTTGAATTTCTCCTGCTGCTGCCGGAGCTTTCTCTGCCATGCCTATGGAGAGAGCAGCGATTCGCTGCGGGCGGTGTAGCCGGCTTGACGCAGGGCTTCAACGGCGGCTTGGGCATTGTTAACCCAAAATTGGGATCCCATTCTCACCCAAAGGGTATGGGGATGGGCGGTGATGGCAGCCACGACAGGAATGCGATTTTCTTCTTTAATTTCCGAGCGTTGGCGGGCGATCAAGGTTTGTAAACGATATCGATCCTCCAGTGTCCCGGCAGAGTCGAGAGGGATCTCCACCGTTACCCAACTAACAGATTCAATCGGTTGTAAATCTTCCACAATCAGTTGCACCTGTTCATCCCGCTGATCCACTTTGGCCCAGACCCACAGCCGTTGATCCACCTCCAGGCAACCGCGCAAACGTTCATAGGTTTTGGGGAAGATCACTGCTTCACAACTGCCGGTGAGATCTTCCAGTTGCAAAATGGCCATGCGATCCCCTTTCTTGGTTGTGACATTTTTAATGGCAGTCACCAGGGCGAGAACGCCCACAGAGGCATCGGCTGCGCAGCCGCCCAAGTCAGCTAGGTTTACAGGGGCCAGCAGCCGCGCTTGCTCCTGAATGCGCCGCAGCGGATGATCCGAGACATAAAACCCCAGCAGCTCCCGTTCTAGCCTCAACTTTTCCTGAGGTGGAAAATCTTCAGTAGCCGGCCCACGCGGAGCCTCCACAAATCCATTGCCGGCGCTGCTATTGCTCCCCAGTAGATCGAACAAGCTGGCTTGGCCGATGGCTTTGGACTTGGCTCGCTGCGCTGCCCAACTGAGGATGGGATCCAAATCGGCAATTAGTTGTTTACGATTTCCAGAAATACAATCAAAAGCGCCCGCACAAATCAGGGCCTCCAGGGCACGACGGTTAACAATGCGCAGATCCACCCGCTGGCAAAAATCCGCCAGAGAGGTGAAGGGGCCATCAGCTTGACGGGCAGCCAAAATGTTTTGAATGGCCCCCTCCCCTACATTCTTCACTGCCCCCAGACCAAACAAAATGCTGGATCCCTGGGGAGTAAAGTCCATTCCAGAACGGTTGATATCCGGCGGCTGAATTTGGATCCCAATTGACAAGCAATAGGTAATGTAGCGCTGTACCTTATCCTGATCTCCCCCCACAGAAGAGAGCAAGGCTGCCATATATTCCGTTGGGTAATTGGCCTTGAGGTAAGCTGTTTGAAAAGTAATCAACCCATAGGCAGTAGAATGCGATTTATTGAAGCAATACTCGGCAAAAGCAACCATTTGATCAAACAATTCTGTGGCAACTTCTTGGCTTACACCCCGCTTGGCTGCCCCCTGCACAAATTGCTCGCGGTGTTTTTCCATCTCAGAGACTTTCTTTTTCCCCATCGCTCGCCGCAGCAGATCGGCTTGGCCTAAGGTGTATCCGGCCATGTCTTGGGCAATGCGCATGATCTGTTCCTGGTAGAGGATAGCTCCGTAGGTATCCTGAAGAATGGGCTTGAGGAGTTCGTGGGCATAGGTTACCGGTTTGCGACCGTGCTTGCGATCGATAAAGTCGGGGATCATTCCCGTATCCAATGGGCCTGGCCGGTACAAGGCCAATACTGAAGAAATATCTTCCAGGTTGGAAGGTTTGAGCTCCCGCACCACCTGCTTCATGCCAGAAGATTCCAGTTGGAAGATCCCTTCCAGCTCTCCCTTTTCCAAAAGCTGGTAGGTTTTCTTGTCGTCTAGGGGTAGGTTATCCAGATCTATATTGACGCCATTGTGTTCTCGGATCAGTTCCACTGCCCGCTGAATCATCGTCAGGTTGCGCAGACCCAAAAAGTCCATCTTCAGCAAGCCCAAAGACTCGATATCTTCCATCGAGTACTGGGTGATAATTTGGCCTTCATTGTTGTACTGCAGAGGCACGATCTCATCTAAGGGATCCTTAGCAATCACCACACCGGCAGCGTGAACCCCGAAGGTTTTGTTGGTGCCCTCCAACAAACGTGCCAGCTCGATCCAGCGGTGGGTGGTTGGGTCTTTCTCGTATTTTTCTTTGAACTCTGGAGCGGGAGTATCCTCGCCAATCATCTCTTCCAATTTTGCGGGCTTGCCTCGGGATACCGGGATCAATTTCGCCATTTTGTCGGCTTCTGAGTAGGGAATGTCTAAGACTCGACCGACATCTTTGAGAATGGCTTTAGAGGTCATGCGGTTAAAGGTGATGATCTGGGCGACTCGCTCTTGGCCGTATTTGCGGGTCACATAGTCGATCAGCTCTCCCCGCCGCTCGATGCAAAAATCCGTATCGATATCCGGCATCGATTGACGTTCTGGATTGAGAAATCGCTCAAACAGTAGGCCGTATTTAACCGGGTCAATGTTGGTAATTTGTAGGGCATAGGCCACCAGGGATCCTGCTGCCGAGCCTCGCCCCGGCCCCACCGGGATCCCCTGCTCGCGGGCATAGCGAACGTAGTCCCAGACCACCAGGAAATAGCTGGAGAAGCCCTTTTGTTGGATGATGTTCAGCTCAAAGCGCAGGCGCTCCTGGTAGTTTTGGGGGATCTGATCCGGCTGAGCAACACCGCAGCGCTTCGCCAGCCCCTGCCAGGCCAATTCTGTGAGATAGCTATCGGCAGAATGGCCCGGTGGAACCGGGTAGTCGGGCATGCGCATTTCCCCAAATAGGTCATAGCCCTCGATCTTTTCCAGCACCTTCAGGGTGTTGGCGATGGCCTCGTCAATCACCTCCTGTTCCAAATGGTCACGGCAGAGACGGCGCATCTCTTCTGGGCTTTTCAGGTATTCGGTTCCGGTGTAGCGAAGGCGATTTTTTTCAGTAAGGGATTTGCCTGTTTGAATGCAGAGCAGAGCATCATGGGCCTCTACATCCCAGCAGGAAATAAAATGGCTATCGTTGGTGAGGATGATCGGTATCCCCAATTCGCGGGCGATGCGCACCAACTGCACATTGACAAAGCGATCTTCTTGATAACCGTGATCCTGAATCTCGATGTAATAATCATCCCCAAACTGCTCTTGGTACCAAGCGGCAACTTCACGGGCAATTTCTGGCCGCCGCTGCAAAATAGCTTGAGGCACTTCTCCTGCCAAGCAGCCGCTGGTGACGATCAGCCCTTCCTTGTATTGCACCAAATACTCTTTGTTGATGCAGGGGCGAGAGAAAATCCCTTTCCCTTGAATGCCATGTAGATGGGAAATGGTGGTTAGCTTCACTAAGTTTTTGTAGCCCTGGGTATTTTTGGCCAGAACCACTTGGTGATACTTGGGGTACTTGCGGCTTTTGTCGCGGATATCGCCGTTGATTACATACATTTCATTGCCGATGATTGGAGTAATCCCTTTGCTTTTACACAGTTTCACCAGCTCTAACGCCCCATACATGACACCGTGATCCGTCAGGGCCAGCCCCGGCAAACCCATAGCGACCACCTGCTCGATCAGACGCGGCAATTGGCTGGCGCCATCCAAGAGGCTGTATTCGCTGTGGAGATGCAAAGGAACAAAAGACATGGCAACGCTATGGATAGTGGGATCCCTTTAACCTTAACTCAGCGTGTCCATTTCTCGACTGCCTGCAGATGCCGCTACAGTAAAGTCAGCTGATGTTTTTTCCCTTTTCTTGAATTTATGGATGCTCCCATTCGCCTCACCCAGTACTCCCACGGCGGTGGCTGCGGCTGTAAAATCGCCCCGGCCCTGCTGCAACAAATTCTTAAGGATGTGCCCCTGCTATCCCCAAATCCGGCTTTGTTGGTGGGAGCTGAAACCAGCGATGATGCGGCTGTCTATCAACTAAACGACCACCAAGCCCTAATTTTGACCACCGACTTCTTCATGCCGATTGTGGATGAGCCGGTGGATTTTGGCCGGATCGCGGCGACCAATGCCCTTTCCGATGTCTACGCGATGGGGGGCACTCCCATTCTGGCTTTGGCGGTTTTGGGCATGCCGGTCAATACCCTGCCGATGCAGGCCATCCAAGGGATCATGGCCGGAGGGATCCAGGTTTGCCAAGAAGCCGGGATCCCTTTGGCAGGGGGGCACTCCATCGATTCGCCGGAGCCCATCTTCGGCTTGGTGGCAGCAGGTTTGGCCCATCCACACCACATTCGCCGCAATGCCACGGCCCAAGCCGGGGACGATCTGATCCTGACCAAGCCGCTGGGGATCGGGGTGATGACCACCGCTCTGAAAAAGGGTCAGCTCAGTGCGGCAGGCTACGCGGAAGTTTTGCAGGTGATGACCCAGCTGAATCGCATCGGCTCGCAACTGGCCCAGCGACCGCAAGTTCACGCCATGACGGATGTAACAGGGTTTGGCCTGGTGGGACACTTGCTGGAAGTCTGTCGCGGCTCGGGGGTGGGGGCCAGTTTGGATCTGGCTTCCATTCCGTTTTTGGCAGAAGCGCTCTCGCTGGCAGAGGCGGGGATCTTTCCAGGGGCGGCTCGTCGCAATTGGCAGGGCTATGAGGGGGTACAGGCAGAATCCCTGCCCGAGTGGCAGCAACTGCTGCTGGCAGATCCCCAAACCAGCGGGGGCTTGCTGGTGGCGGTGGATCCCGGCTACACCTCAGAGCTCTTGCAAGAGCTGCACAGTGCCGGCTACCCCTACGCCCGTCGCATTGGCCGATGCCAAGCCGGAGACACCAGAATCCATGTTACCGGCAAGATCAGCCTCAGCCCAGCGGCAGCCTGAAGAAGACCCTCTGGCAATACTCACCATGCAAAGTCTCATGCAAAGTCTCGATAGAGGGCTCAGTATGAAGATTGCGTCAAGCAGCTCTGAGAAAGTTAAAGATACCATGTGAGGCAAGGGAAGGTTAGGATATCTTGAGATCTATGAGCGAGCTTCCCCCCTGCCGTAGTCTGGTTCAGCGAGTTGAGCCTGGCCAGCTGATTCGAACCCTCAGCAGTGGGCAATTGCTGATGGTGGATCCCCAGCGGCACAACGCCCTGATCATCTGCAAGACGTTTCATGCTGAGTTTGCCGGGCCAGGCGCTGCTGTTGGGGGGCCCTTGGATGTGGAGTCCGGCGGCGTTGTCCCCATTGGGGATGTGGTTTTGCTGCATCCGCAAGACTACCAAGAGCGGCAAAGTGCCTATGCCAAGCGGCTGCACTGGATGCGTTGGCTACAGCAAATCACCGATAATCCTCTGCCGGCCCAGCGGGCGCGGGTTTTGCTCTTTAGCTTAGAGGAATTTTTCTCTGCGGATTTGGTTAGCCAATTGCCCGATGACATTTTGGCACGGCTGGTGGGGGTGCTGCCCCAGACGATTGCTGCGGTGCGGATGGAGATGACGGCCCTCTACAGCCCCAGCTATTCCTTGGCAGGCTGAGCTTGTCTTGGACTGGGGAAGGGACTCGTCCTGCCAGCATGAATCGGTGACACCTTGCAGCCCTCTCTGCAACTGGAACGAGACACGATCAGCTACACTGCTGGCATTTGGTTCAACTGGACTCGACTGGAATCTCTGCCTTATGCAGTGGTGGAAACGGCTTCGCCGCAATCGATGGGCCCAAGCAGGAGCCTACATTCTTCTTGTTTTCTACGCCTGCGCCATTTTTGCCGAGTTCGTTGCCCCCTACAGCCCACTGGAATCTCAACCGGGGGGATCCCTTCTGCCGCCCACCGCCATTCACTTTTGGGATGAATCGGGCGCTTGGATTGGGCCCCACGTTTATCCAACTCGCCAGGGGCCAGTGGATCTGGAAACGGGAGAACGCCCGCTCTTGGTGGATACCAGCCGTCCAGCCGGGATCCGCTTGTTTGTGGCCGGTACTCCCTACCGTTGGTTGGGGTTGATCCCCTCCAATCGGCATCTGTTCGGCACCGTCCCGCTGCGGCCTGTTGCAGAAGCAGGACAAGTGGGATCGCAAATCAGCGAAGAGCCACCTGTGGCACGGCTGCACCTGCTGGGCACAGATGATCAAGGTCGGGACTATTTCAGTCGCTTGGTCTATGGCGGGCGCGTCAGCCTGTTTATCGGCTTGGTGGGCATTGGCATCTCTTTCCCCATTGGTCTGCTGGTGGGGGCCATATCCGGCTACCTTGGGGGCTGGGTGGATACGCTCCTGATGCGCTTGGCAGAGGTGTTGATGTCGATTCCGACGCTGTATCTGCTGGTGTCGCTGGCAGCGGTGTTGCAGGTAAATCCGCTGACCGGGGTGCCCTTCAGCAATGCCGAGCGCTTTTTGGTGATTGTGGTGATCCTCTCTTTTGTCGGTTGGGCGGGCCTAGCCAGAGTGATTCGCGGGCAGGTGCTGTCCTTGCGAGAGCGGGACTTTGTGCAGGCAGCGCGGGTGGCCGGGGCTGGATCCCTGTATCTGCTGGTGCGCCATATTTTGCCCCAGACAGCTACTTATGTGGTGATCTCGGCAACCTTGGCGGTGCCCGGCTACATTGCGGCAGAGTCGGTGCTGAGCCTCATCGGGTTGGGGATCCAACAGCCGGATGCCTCTTGGGGCAACATGCTCTCGCTGGCCACCAACGCTTCGGTGATCATCCTACAGCCCTGGCTGGTGCTGGCCCCCACTTTGATGGTGGTGCTGACCTCTCTATCCTTTAACCTGCTGGGGGATGGTTTGCGGGACGCCCTCGATCCTCGGGAAGGGTGAGCTGCTTCCCCATTGCGCCGAGTGAGGGGAATGGAGTGGCCTGCAAATCACCGCTTTCCGTCGGGATAGAGCCGGTTTAGACCCTTGCGAGCCTTAGCATGGACATCCAGGGTGGCATCCATTTTCAGGATCTGCCGGTAAACTTGCTCGGCACGAGCCACTTCCCCTTCCTGTTCCAACTTTTCTCCTAGCTTGAGCAAGTTTTGGGCTGAGAGATCTGCCCAAGGATTCTGTTCGGTTGTTGGCTCCTGCAGTTGCCGCAGCTCTTCTAGGCGCTCTTGCACCATCGGTCGTAACAGCCAAGAGTCATCCAGATCCAAAACCTCTCGGTAGTAGCGCTGGGCCTCTTTAAAGTTCTTTTGCTCGTCGTAGGCTTCCGCCAGTTGTAGCGCCAGTTCCGCTGTGGGCTGATCCTTAAACTGGCGATGCAGTTGGTTCAGTCGCCGCACAAAGGGGGATCCCTGCTGCGGGTTTTTCAAATCCGGGGCGTGCTGAACCGGCAGATAGTCGTCCCTCTTCGCCGATGGTTGAGGGGAAGGGGCAGGCTCTGCAGCTTGAGGTCGAAGGGGCGCTTGGCGGCTGATGCTTTTGGGATCGATGGGGGTGGGCTTGTAAACCCAAATTGGCTGATCCGGAGGAGATGCGGGTGGGGTTGGGCGTGGGATCGGCTGCGGCAAGGGAATGGTCTTGCGATCCGGCGGTTCAGGAGATGGCTGCTTCAGCTCCTCAAGGGTGCTGGGAGGTTTGGGGGCCTGAAATTGAATCGCTTTGGGAGTCTCCCTGCGCTCTTGGGCCAATTCTCGGTACAGAGCGGCCAATTGCAGGTACCCCGCTTCTTCGTAGGCGGTGGCCAGCCAACGGGCATTCTCTGGGCTGGGATCCGCACGATAAGCTCGCCGGAGCAACTGCAAAGCAGTGCCGTAGTTGCGCTCTCGAATGGCTGCCCGTCCCAAACTCGCTGAGCTGACCCCGATGGTATCGCTGGCCATAGTCCCCCATCTGTCTTGGCGCCGACAATAGAGCTAAGAGTCAAGGCTGAGCTGCTGATAATTCAGGTTTTCCAAGCCAGCCACGTGGGTTGACGCTTGCTTAATATAACTGGATTCCTTGGCCATAGCATACCCTCACCAGCCGGGATGTTATCTGCTCGGACAGCTCCCTCTTGTTGAGATCTCTCGCTTTATATCAATTCAATGTCGATATTGAGGGTGGGATTGGATTGAGATCTGGATGCCAAGTTAACTTTCGGGCTAGCTTGTAGTCAGAGCTTCAGCAGCAACAGGTTCTGACGCCAACATGATCCAAGACTTTCGAGAGCGGTACCCTATGGGCAGTTTGCTCACCGATCTGTTGCGGGTGGAAGAAGGGATCTACATCGTCAGAGCCCAGGTGGTGGTGAACAACACGGTTTTGGGCAGTGGCATGGCTGGCTCGAACACCGTCGAAGAGGCGGAAGATGCTGCCTTGAAGCGCGCCCTCCACCACGCAGGATTTGGTCGCCCCACTTCCTCTTTGAGTTTGGGCATGGATTCTGCTGCCGCCAGGGTGCCTTATCTGCCAACTCCTGAGTTGGCCAACGGACACGCTCAGTCTTCCCCTGCTTCTCCAGCCCCCGAGTCGATAGGGATCCCTGCAAAGCCAAGTTCCCCAGAGCTGCCCGGTCTAAGTGAGCCGGCGGCCTATGGGGATGACCTATCGGACATCATTGCCCAAACGGATGTGGAGATGCAGCGCATTGGCTGGGGCCGCAAGGAAGGACAAGAGTTTTTGGAGCGTCGCTTTCAGAAGAAATCTCGCCACCAACTCAGCGACGCCGAGCTGCGGGAGTTTTTGCGCTACCTAAAACAGCAGCCCTCCCGCCTCAGCAGCGAACCCCGCTTTTGAAGTCTTCTCGGCCTTGCCGCCAAGATCTCGGGATCTGGAGATCTGGCAACTCCTATCTTCCAACTAGGGTTGTTCCGAGCCCGTTCAAGTAGCCTCTGACCCTTGCCCCCGGCCCCTCTGGAAGGGGGAGTTGGGAATCAAGCCAGCCAACTGTTTTACTGCTAGTTGGCTGCTACTTGGAATAAGCCCGTTCTACCGTCGGTGTCTTGCTGCTGCTGAAGCTAGGGCGCACCTACAATCACGCTGGTGTCTTCCATTTGCTTCACGACCGTTTCTCCCCCTTCCGAGAGCACAACCCGTCGCTCTGGCACCGATACTCCGGCCACCTTGGCGGTTTGGTAGTTTTGCCCGGCCTGCACCACAGAGGGAATGACACCTGGGCCAGAAACCAGAGCAAAGGACTCGCCGCCAATCTGTATCATCCCGGAAACCTGTACACTGCGGGCAAAGGCAGCCGGGTCAGGGGTAGGCGTTGGGATCGGGGTAGCCACGGCTACAGGGGCGCCATTGCCGCTGCCAGGAGGGGGCAAAACCGGAGGTGGAGGCAGGGGCGGCAGGACAATCTGCGGTTCAGGAGCACGCACGTTTTGAGGCACAAAGGGATCCACACGGCCAGCCCCACTCAAGGCCCGCTGGGTTTCCTGCTCTCGATCCACTGGCGGGATCAGACTAGAGGCAGCTTGGGTAGCCTGCAGAAGGGAGGGCACCGGCGGCGGGGGTTGATCGGGGGCGGTCTGGCCAAAGCCGGCAGGCAAGTTCACCGTTTGTTGCCGGGCGAGAGCTTGCATCTGGCTGGCTCCGCGGGCCATGGTGGCGCTCATATCCTGTTCCCAAGTCCCTGCAGCATTCAGCCGCATGATCACAGGGCTGGTTCCCCCCCGAGACTCCACCCAAATTTCCGCTTCTGTGTCGCTCAATCGCCGCGAGCTGAGGATCCGGGATCCCGGAGGCAAGAGGGGCCGAAGCGCCAGTTCGGCCTCAGGAACAGCCTGTTCGTTGGCCAGAGCCGGGAACCAACGGGGGGCCAAAAACGTAACGCCCCCTGCCAACAGCAGGCCGGCTACAAGAAAGCAGGACAATGGGCGAGCAGGCAGCGATTTCAGCATAGAGACCACCGGGAGAGCATGACTCTAGTCAATAATAAGCTCAACTATACTGAAAATAATGTAATGTATAATATGTTCAGTACGGATTACTACCAGTTGATCTTTCTGTTTACTTTCGAGTCTGCCAACATGGTAGCCAAAGCAAAGCAGAAAATTGGTAGTAAGACGACACGGAAACTGCGCTTTGGGTATTCTACTCAAAGCTTTGCGGGATACCGCCATTCTGGTTGGAAACAAACAGAATGCTATCGCTGCATAGTTGAACAGTGATGTTCAGCAGTGTTCAGCGTAAATGTATCAGCCTCGTATCCTCTCCACCAAAATATCCAAAATCTTCGTGATGGGGCCAAGTCAACCTGCTTTTCTCGACAACAGTGCTAGGATTTGTCGATCGAAACAGTGGCACCATGTCCCCAGAGATCCCGACCGGGCCAGACAAAGACGGCCTCTGTCCAAGCGCAGCCTCGTTTGCCATACTGAAGAAAGATTGTAAATATTTGTTAACGCCATGACTGTCTCTGCTTTGGATCCCGCCAACCCCGCCCGTTTACAGGAGATCGCTCAACGCTTGCGCAGCCCGCGTTCTGCAGACCGGATGGTGGCCTTGGCCCAGTTGCGGGATGTGCCGGCAGAGCAGGCGGTGCCGCTGATTTTGCAGGTCATCGACGATGAGAACCTGCAGGTGCGCTCTTTTGCCGTCTTTGCCCTGGGGATCAAGCAAACGGACGCCTGTCTGCCCAAGTTGCTGGAAATCCTCACCCAAGACCCGGACTACGGCATTCGCGCCGACGCGGCAGGTGCCCTGGGCTACTTGGAAGATCCGCGGGCTTTTGAAGCTTTAGTGCGTGCTTTCTACGAGGATGTAGAATGGCTGGTGCGCTTCAGTGCCGCGGTGGCCTTGGGGAACTTGAAGGATCCGCGGGCTTACGACGTGCTGCTGCGAGCCTTGGATGGGCCGGAGGTGTTGCTGCAGCAAGCGGCCATTGCGGCTTTGGGGGAATTGGGGGATCTGCGGGCGTTGGATCGGATTCTGGAGTTTGCCCAATCGGAAGATTGGCTGGTGCGGCAGCGGCTGGCCCAGGCCTTGGGCAATTTGCCCTCTCCCAAGAGCGTTTCTGCTCTCAACTACCTGGCCAGGGATCCCCACGATAGCGTTGCGGCGGCGGCTCTGGATTCGCTGCGGCGCTTGCGGCAAAGGGGCATCTCAGAAACCACCCCTGAGAAGGGATCCGGGCCAGCCAATTCTGAGGAAGGCTAAAGTAAAGATCCCGGCTCAGCTTGTTCCGGGTTCCCCAATCCCCAGAGAGAGGCCTCCTCTGTTTCCGGCTGAGCCTTTCTTTTCCTAGGATCCCTTGTCTCAATGGTTATCAGCCCCCACTCATCGGTTTCACCTGTTGCATCCCCGTCGCGGCCCCGCATTGTGGCGGCCCTTTCTGGGGGTGTGGATAGCTCTACGGTGGCGGCCCTTTTGCAGGAACAGGGCTACGCCGTGGAGGGGGTCACCCTCTGGCTCATGAGGGGGAAGGGGCAGTGCTGTACCGAAGGCTTGGTGGATGCGGCAGCTGTTTGTGAGCAGCTGGGGATCCCGCACCATGTGGTGGATAGCCGCGAGCTGTTCCAGGCCAACATTGTCGATTACCTGGTAGCCGGCTATGCGGAGGGCATTACCCCTCTACCCTGCTCCCAATGCAACAAAACGGTGAAGTTCGGCCCCCTGCTGGCCTATGCCCGCGAAAAGCTGGGCATCTCGCAGATGGCCACCGGCCACTACGCACGGGTGCGCTTTAACGCCGAGCTAGGACGTTACCAACTCCTGCGGGCGGTAGATCGGCAGAAGGATCAGTCCTATTTTCTCTACGACCTCAGCCAAGAGCACCTAGCCCATAGCCTCTTCCCCTTGGGCGAGTACACCAAGGCCCAAACCCGTCAGTTGGCTGCCCGCTACGGGCTGGTTACAGCCGACAAGCCCGAAAGCCAGGATCTCTGCTTGATTGAAACCTATGGCTCGATGCGGAGCTTTTTGGATCAGTACCTTGGGCAAAGGCCAGGGGAAATCGTCGATACCCAGGGGCGAGTGCTGGGATCCCATGAGGGCATCCACCACTACACGGTGGGCCAGCGCAAGGGGTTGGGGATTGCCTCTTCCCGTCCGCTTTACGTGGTGCGCATCGATGCGGCCATGAACCGCGTTGTCGTGGGGGAACGGGAGGAGGCTACCCAGGCTGAAGCGTGGGTAAGCCAAGTCAACTGGGTCTCTATCCCGGCGCCGACGGCATCCTTGGCTGTTGAGGTTCAGGTGCGCTACCGTACCCCCCCAGTGCCCGCCATGGTGATCCCGGAATCGCCAGAGCGGGTAAAGCTGCAGTTTGCCGAGCCGCAGTTTGGGGTCACTCCTGGCCAAGCCGCCGTCTGGTACCACGGGGATCTCCTGCTGGGGGGAGGGATCCTGGAGCGCCCTTCTCCCTAGGCCAACTGCAACTTCCCTCTCTCCAGGGGGGAAGGGTTGGGGGTGAGGGCAAGCCAAACTACGCTGCTTGCGCTTGCAGCTGCTGCAGGGATCGGAACAGGAGCACTGCATAGATATTGAGGATAGGCGCAACTGCCGTGGCGGCAGCATTCCCAACCACAGCCGCACCTAGGGTATCTCCCAGGATCCCCCCAACAAAAAACGAAATCATCAGGATCGCGATGCCGAAGATCAAGGCCACAGCCAGAAATGCCCAAAACACCCCCCACCAACGGCCCCTGACGAGGTTCCAACTGTAGCCCAACCCTTCTGTGGCCCCTTTGTCTTCCAGGACAATCGCGCAGAGCGTGAAAGCCAGCCTTATCCCCCAGTAGATGCCGGGAAGTACAAGCAGCAGCATCCCCAGCGAGACAATCAGCACCAGCAGGATGCTGCCGAATACCAGAGGCACTGCCTTGGAGACAGCTTGATCCAGACTGTTGCCCAGGGGAGGAGTGCGCTGCTTCAAGTGCTGATCCACCAGCCAAAAGGCTGCCCCTGCCAGGATGGGCAGGCCGATCAGGCCATAGGCCAAGTTGAGGATCCCCCCAGCAAGCGGGATCAGCTCCGCAACGATGGGAATGACAAAGCCAGGAGAAGCCAGGATCAGCAGCGGCCCATAGATAGGGCCTACCAGTTCCAGCGAGCGCTGCAAAAGGGAGAAGGGGTTGAGGGTAACATTCTGCATAACAGAGGGATCCTCGTGGGCAACCAAGTCCACCCCCTTCATACCACGGGATCCCAGCTTTGTTGCTGGGAATAGACTTAAGAAAGTCTGTATTGCTTTGTACAGATTTACGCCGATTTTTGGAGAATCCACGCCGCTGCCTGTTCGCCGCTGCGCAGGGATCCCTCGAGGCTGCTCTGGTGGGTGTATTCCCCGGCCCAAAGGAGGCCCGGCAGGCCGCTAAAGGTGGGAACCAGATGCTGCTGAAAGCCGGGGGGCTGTACAAACTGGGCAAAAGGGATCCGGTACACCCGCAGCAGGCGCAGTTGCTCCAAGGGGGCTTTATCGCTACGCGACGCTGCCGCGACGGGGAAGTAAGTTTGCAGCTCGGCCCGGCAGGCTTGGGCCAGTTCCTCGTCCCTCAAGGGGGGATCCCCTAGCACCACCACCGAATACAGGTGTTGGCCAGGAGGAGCCAGCGCCGGGCTGATGCGGGTAAGTTGGACCCAATGGTTGATCCAGCCCTGGCCGGTGGCGTTGAGGTACAAGTAGGCGCCGCGGCTGAGGGAAAAGGGGGCGCAGAAGTAGAGACAGGTCACCGCTCGCCCCTGGGTGGGAATGGGGGTGGGGGCTTGAGGGCACAGCTCCGCCTGCCAGGCCCGTGCCTGAGGGGCATCAGTAGCACAAACTACCCACTCGGCAGGGATCTCTTCACCCTTGGCGGTGCGGATCCCGCGCACTTTCCCGTCTTCTGCCAGGATGCGCTCCACCGGGGTTTGGTAGCGAATCTGTTCGGGGGACAGGTGACCGGCCAGTTGTCGGGCCAGTTCTCCCATGCCCAAGGCCGGGGTGACAATGGATCCCTCGGCCATCATCTTGAAATAAAAGGCAAAGAGGCGGGCGCTACTGCCCAGATCCGGATCTAGAAGGATCCCGCGGAAAAAGGGGTAGAAAAAGTGCTGGCAGATCTGTTGGGAAAAGCCGTACTGCTCCAGAAACTCCCGCAGCGAGCAATCGGATCCCCCTAGCCCTTCTTGAAAAACCTGCTCCGGGCTGCGGCGCGCCAGCTCGGATCGCAATTGCAGCACCTTGAGCTTGTCCCCAAAGCTGGCCAAGGGGTTGAGCAAAGAGGGGAGAAGGCTGGACAGATCCCGTAGGGGATCCCCCAACAGCCAGCAGCGACCTGGTTGAGCCAAAATAGTGCCGGGCCGGTAGGGACGGGGATCGAGCTTGCCCAGATCCAAATGCTGTCGCACTTTGGGATAGGCGGTGAACAGCACCTGAAAGCCGCGATCCAGGCGAAAGCCATCCACCTTGTCGGTACGCACCCGCCCCCCAGGGCCATCGCTTTTTTCCAGAACCAGGACATCCCTCCACCCCGCCTGGCTCAGCACTTTGGCGCAAGCCAAGCCGGCCAGCCCCGCCCCAATGATGACAACTTTGCCCATGCTCTGCCGGGATCCCTTCTTCGTCGAGTATTTTATCTGCTTGGATCCCACTAGGGCTGAGCTGGGTCGGCTGGCCCCCAAATGCGAATTGAGCCATCGGCGCCACCACTGAGAAGGGTCTGCCCATATCGCTGCGCGACGCTTCCGCGACCGGGGCCAAACAGCAAGACGCTCACCATCCAAGTCTGGCCGCCCAGGGTGCGCAACTGTTCTCCGCTGCGCAGATCCCAGAGCTTGATCTGGTGAGCGCGGTAATCGGTGCCGCTGGCGAGCAAGCGGCCATCAGGGCTGAGGGCAAGGGCGGCCAAGCCGGACAAAGTCTGGGGCAAGGTGCGCTCCAAGGATCCCGTGCCCAAGTTCCAGACCAAGATGCCACCGGTACTGCCAGCGAGCAAATAGCGGCCATCTGGGCTCAGAAGCACCTGCTCGATGGGGTAGTCGGCCTTTAGGGTTTCCAGCAAGGCCCCGCTGCCAGGATCCCAAAGGTGAACGGTGGGATCTCCATTGGCGGCCACCAAGATCCAAGGGGGGATCCCTTCAGATTGGTGGGAAGTATTCATACGGGTAGGTCTTGGGCCAAGGGCCACTGCTGTAATGCCAGCCCTCTGAGGGGTCTCCTGGGCGGCAGCAGTGGGAGGCGCCAGGGTGCGGATCAACTGGCCGTTGTCGGCCTGCCAAAGGCGGATGGTGCGGTCGGCGCTGCCACTGGCAATCCAACGACCATCGGGGCTAATGGCGACACTGTTGATCAACCCGGTGTGCCCTTGCAACTGCAGCCGCGCCAGCACATCCCCAGGCGAGAGAGCCGGATCCCCCAGGGTCGCCAGATCCCAGACCCGTACCGTCTTGTCTGCCCCCCCACTCACCAAAAAGGTACCATCTGGGCTGATGGCCAGTGCCTCAACGGATCCCTCGTGGCCTGCCCAGCTCTGGAGCAGTTGGCCAGCCTGGGGATCCCAAAGCCGGATCACGCCGTCGTCTCCCCCGGCAGCAAGGAGATTTCCATCCGGGCTGATGGCCAGAGCAGTGACGGCGACAGGGCCTTCCAGCGTAGCCTTGAGCTGCAAAGACTTGGCCCAGTCTGCCGGGTCGTTATCGCTACGCGACGCTTCCGCGACCGTGACGGCGGTGGGGACGGAGGCATGAGAACCGTTCTCGCGAGTAGGACGGAGTCCCAGGCCGTTGCGCTTTGCCGGGCCAGAGGATCCCGTTCTCGTGAGGGGGACAGAATCCTTGGGCTCCCCCCGCAGGCCAAGGTTCGCCCTCATCTGCCATACCCCTGCCACCGTCAACGCCAGCAAAGCCGCCAAGCTGCCTCCTGCCCAAACCGGTGGGATCCGGGGACGCGCCCGCAGCGATACCGGAGAACGCGGTGGGGTGGTTGGCTCCTGTAAGGGCTCGGCGGCGACAGGGCTGGGCTGGGACAGGAGTTCGGCGGCAGGGGGGCTCTCGGCGGGGGGCAAAGCCTGCAAAGCGGCCAGAGCTGCTGTTGCTGAAGGAAAGCACTGTTGTGGGTTGCAGCTCACCAAACGATCCAGAAAAGCAGCAAAAGGAGCGCTAGTAGAGGCCAGATCGTGCCAGCGCAACTCCCCCGTCAACGGGTCGCGAAACAGCTTCTGGGGCGGGATCCCGCAGAGGGCCTGCAGGGCAATCAGCCCAAGAGCATAGAGGTCGCTGCAATGCCTGGGGCCATAGGGGTTCCCGAAGCCAGAGCCGGAAAAAGCCAGACCCTGTTCCTCACCCCCCCACTTCAACAACACCCATCGGCCATCCGGCTGACGGTAGATCAAGCGAGAGGGCTGCAGGTTGCAGCAGCTCACCCCTTCCCCATTCAGGAAGGCCAAGGTTTGCAGCACATCCTGCAACAAGGCTCGTACCTCAGCCTCTGTCCAGTCGTGCCCCCAATGGCAGTGCATTTGGCGGGACGGAGTCGTTAGCTGGCCCCTCTCGGTTGCGTTACCTAGCAATAGAGCTTGTTCCAGGGTGGGCCCTTCAACCCATTCTTCCACCCAATAAAACTCCCCCTCTTGCTCAAAGCAGGCCAACAGGCGGGGGATACCCTCGTGGGATCCCAGGTGCTCCCGCAGCGCCACTTCTTGTTGAAAGAGATGCCGCAGCGAGGCGGAGTCCTCACCCCGTTCGCGGTGCGGAGCATTTTGGCCGGCCTGCCAGCGTTTGAGCACCACCCGAAGCCGCTCAGGATGATGGCTATCCTGTGCCAAGTAGGTTTGTCCGCTGGATCCCAGTGCTTCCAAGATCTGATAGCGGCCACCCAGGGTCTGCCCTACCATGGGGAGAGTGCGAACCTTTTCCTTCCGACCCATCATGCCATAGCGACGTGAGACTCAGGCTAACCGTTCACCCTTGCGTTCACGGTGCGGAGCGCCTGGGTGGGATAGAGTCCTCGCCGCATCAGTCCTCCACCGCCATGGCTGAGGTGAGCAGAGCAAAAAGCGAAAGGGGATCCCGACAGCCGCTTTCGGTCAACTTTCTCCCTGGAGCAGGCTGAGTTGCTCAGCGACCTGGGGGATGTTGTTGCAAAACCTGCTTCAAATATCGCCCTGTATGGGATCCGGGGTGCTCAGCCACCTGTTCTGGAGTGCCAACGGCGATGATCTGGCCGCCGCGGTCGCCGCCCTCTGGCCCCAAGTCAATAATCCAATCAGCACAGCGGAGAATGTCCAGGTTATGCTCGATCACCAGCACGGTGTTGCCTGTATCCACCAGCCGTTGCAGGACGTTCAAGAGCTTGTGGACATCGTAAAAGGACAAGCCGGTGGAGGGCTCATCCAGCAGATAGAGGGTTTTGCCGGTGGAGCGGCGGGCCAGTTCTGCGGCCAGCTTGACCCGTTGCGCTTCCCCACCGGAGAGGGTAGGAGCTGGCTGGCCCAGCTTGATGTAATCGAGGCCCACATCGGCCAAGGTCTGCAGGATCTTGGCGGCAGGAGGCAGGGCAGCGAAAAACTCCAGCGCCTCCCCCACCGTCATATCCAGGACTTCGGCGATGTTCTTGCCCTTGTACCTGACCTGCAGGGTTTCGCGGCTGTAACGGCTGCCCCCGCAGACTTCGCAGGTGACGTACACATCGGGCAGGAAGTTCATTTCAATCACGTTCACCCCCTGCCCTTTGCAGGCTTCACAGCGCCCCCCCTTGACATTGAAGGAAAAGTGGCCGGATGGGTAGCCTCTGGCCTTGGCATCCAAGGTTTGGGCAAAGGTTTGGCGGATGGGATCAAACAAACCCGTGTAGGTGGCAGGGTTGGAGCGGGGGGTACGGCCAATGGGAGATTGGTCGATGACGATCACCTTGTCGATGTGTTCGATGCCCTCAAGTTCTCCCATCTCCGCGGGTTGGGGCACCTTGTGTCCAAGATGGTGCTGCAGGGCAGGGTAGAGCAATTCGTTGACCAAGGTGGATTTGCCGGAGCCGGAGACGCCTGTAACACAGACCAACTTGCCCAGAGGGATCTCCACATCGATGTGCTTGAGGTTGTTTTTGTGGGCATTGGTGAGCTTGAGGGCAACCGCTTTCCCAGCCCGCCGCTGCGCAGGGGTAGGGATCCGCAGCCGCCCCGAAAGATAAGCTCCGGTGATGGAGCGCTCGCAGGCCATGATGTCCGCCAGGGATCCCTGGGCCACCACTTCCCCCCCGTGGATGCCGGCCCCAGGGCCGATATCGACGATGTGGTCGGCGGCACGGATGGTTTCTTCGTCGTGTTCCACCACGATCAGGGTGTTGCCCAGATCTCGCAGGCGAAACAGGGTTTGCAACAGGCGCTCGTTGTCCCGCTGGTGGAGGCCAATCGAGGGTTCGTCCAACACGTAGAGCACCCCCGTCAAGCCGGAGCCCATCTGGCTGGCCAGCCGGATCCGCTGCGCCTCGCCCCCGGAGAGGGTCATGGCCGGGCGGGCCAGCGTTAGGTAGTCCAGGCCCACATCCACCAGAAACTGCAGCCGGGTTTTGATCTCCCGCAGCACCAGCTCGCCGATCTGCACTTGTCGCGGGGTAAGTTTCAACTGCTCCAGGCGGTGCAGGCAGTCGCGGATGGAGATCTCGGTGAGATCGGTAATGCGGTAGCCGCCGATGCGCACGGCCAGAGCTTCCGGCTTGAGACGGGATCCCCCACAGGCGGAACAGGGACGGTAGGTGAGGTAGGCTTCCAGCTTTTGCCGATAGATTTCGGAAGTGGTTTCCTGGTAGTGCCGCTGCAATTGGGGAATCACCCCCTCATAGCGGCGATAGTACCCCCGGCCTCGGTACTGAGATTCCGCCTCGGCGATGTAGACCTCCTGGTCGGCGCCGTAGAGGATGATCTGCTGTTGTTGGGGGGTGAGATCACACCAGCGGCTGCTGAGGTCGAAGCCAAAAGCCTTGGCGGCTCCCGCCAACAAAGCCAGATAGTAGGGGTTCTCCCGCTCTGCCCAAGGGGCGATGGCCGCGTACAAGGGGAGCTTGGGATCGGGCACGATCCGCTCGGGGTCGAAGATGGGCTCAAAACCCAGCCCGTGGCAGACAGGACAGGCCCCAATCGGCGAGTTGAAGGAAAACAGGCGCGGCGACAGCTCGCCCATCACCGAACCGTGCTCCGGGCAGGCAAATTGCTCAGAAAAAATCAGCTCCGTTGGCTTGCCGTTCAGGTATTGCCCCGCCGACTCGGCCACCTTTTGCAGCAGCTGTTCTCGCTCCTCTTCCCGCGGCAGCAGCTCCACCACCGCAATTCCTCCCGACTGGCGCAGGCAGGTTGCCAGAGAATCGGCCAGTCGCTCCGCTATGTCGGGGCTCTTGACCAGCCGATCCACCACAACCTCAAGGGTGTGGGTTTTGTTTTTGGCTAACTCGATCTCCTCGCTCAGATCCCGCACCTGGCCGTCGATGCGCACGCGCACAAACCCTTGCTGGCGCAAGCTTTGCAACAGGTTGGCATGGGTGCCCTTTTTTCCTTTCACCACCGGCGAGAGCAACTGAAACCGCGTCCGATCCGGCAGAGCCATGATCTGATCCACAATTTGATCCACCGTCTGCGGGGCGATCACCCGGTTGCAATGGGGGCAGTGCGGGATCCCAGCTCGCCCATACAGAAGCCGCAGGTAGTCGTAGATTTCGGTAACGGTGCCAACCGTCGAGCGGGGGTTGTGGCTGGTGGACTTTTGATCGATGGAGATGGCCGGACTCAGCCCTTCGATGCGATCCACATCCGGTTTGTCCAGTTGCCCCAAAAACTGTCGCGCATAGGCACTGAGGGATTCCACATAGCGCCGCTGCCCTTCGGCAAAAATGGTGTCAAAGGCCAAAGAAGATTTGCCCGATCCGGAGACGCCGGTGAACACCACCAGGCGATCCCGCGGGATCCGCAGCTCGACATTCTTGAGGTTGTGCTGCCGCGCCCCCACCACGTGAATTTCGTTTTGGCTGGACATCTCACCACCTTTTCGCGCAGCGTGTCACAGGTATCCCGTCGAGACCGGCGAGTAACAAAATCTTAACGATTCTTAGTTAACGATTCTAATGCTCTTCGCTTTGTCCAAAAGGGGATCCCAGGGAGGGCAAACCGGTAGCAAAAAAGACTTGGCTATGCAGGAAAAGATCGACCCCCAAGGGCCATGACCTGGACACTGCCATCCGTTCAAAAGGTGTTTGTTTACCTGTTGGTGGGGATCGCCTTCACGGCCCTTTGTCTGGGGGATCAGGCTCTGTCGCCACCGGTCATTGCCGTTTGCTTGGCCGCAGGGGCCTGCAGTTGGTTTTGGGAGCCGCCAAGGATTGCTTTTGCCCGCTATGCCCCCCTGTGGATGCCCCTGACGGTGGCGGTGTTGCTTAGCCTGCTGGCTTTGGTTATCTTTGGGATCCTTCCCTTTTCCGATGGGGCCATTGGCTTGGTGCTTTACCTAACGGGGGCCAAGCTGTTTCAGCGGGAACGGGCAGCCGATCACATCCAGTTGGCGGTGCTGTCTCTGCTGCTGATGGCCATTGCCACCCTGTTCAACGAAGACATCAGCTTTGGGCTGCTGTTTTTGCTGTACGTGGGGGTAGGGCTAATCAACCTCACCCTTTACCACCTGCGCCTGCAAGCAGAGCAGCACCCGCAGGCAGCCAGCCAAACCCGTGGCATCAACCTCAACTTTTTGGGCTTTCTCGGATCCCTGGCTTTGCTGGCGGTGATCCTGTCCGTGGCTTTGTTTTTCTTGTTCCCGCGGGTCAGTTTAGGAATTCTGGGTCGCCAGGCCCGCTCGCCGGTGATGACCACTGGCTTTGCCGAGGAAGTCAGCCTGGGAGCATTCGGCACCCTCAAAACCGATAACACCGTTGTCATGCGGGTGGAATTTCCGGCAGGGGTGCCGCCCCGTGTGGAGTCCCTCTACTGGCGCGGGATCAGCTTCGATCGCTACGATGGACGGGCCTGGTCGCGAACGCTAGACCGCTTCATCCCCATTTTCCCCAACGCAGCAGGGGTATTTGATCTCTCTGCCTCCAGCTTGATCCCCACTGCTCCCGACCTGCTGCTTCTCCCCTTGGAGCAGCTTATCTATCTGGAGCCGCTGGTCACCAACACCGTTTTTGGGGTGGCCCCGCTGGTGGAGATGGAATGGCTGGAGCGGGGCGGAGCAGCGACGGTGCAACAAGCTTGGCAACGGCAGAATCGCCGCCTCATCCTGAGCGAGACCGGAGATGTTGGCCATTCTCTGCCTCGGCAGGTGCCCCATCTTTACCGCGCCCGGAGCCGGATCTCAAGGGAGTTAAGCCCGCGCTTGCGCCGGCTAGGCCACGCGGAGCTGTTCAGTGCTCTCGACCCAGTCCAACAGGCAGCCTATCTGCAGTTGCCAGCAGACCTGGATCCGCGCATTCCCGCCTTGGCTGAAGACGTTACCGCTGGGATCCCCGATGTCTTTGGCAAGGTGACGGCTTTGCAGAACTACCTGCTGGAGAACTACGCCTATACCACCGATCTGCCGGATCCCGGCCCTGAACCGCCTTTGGAAGCCTTTCTGTTCACCCATCGGCGGGGCCACTGCGAATATTTCGCCACAGCCCTGACGATACTGGCCCGCAGCATTGGCATCCCGGCCCGGATGGTGAATGGCTTTTTGGGCGGGCGCTGGGTGGCGCAGGAAAATTATCTGGCAGTACGCAATGCCGACGCCCATTCCTGGACGGAGATCCCCTTTGGCCCCTACGGCTGGGTCATCTTTGACGCTACGCCGGCAGAGGCCAATGTTAGTCAGCGGCAGAGCTGGTGGGATCCCCTTCAAGATTTCTACGACAGCTTGCGCTTCCGCTGGTTTAAGTACGTCATCCAGTACGACCTATCCACCCAGCGGCAGATCTGGCGGCAGATCCAGGAGCTGGCCAGCCGCGTAACTGCTCCCCAGGAGCTGGAGGATGCCGGTGCTGGCTTCCGTCGCAGCCTGGTTGCCTTGGGGCAAACGCTGCAGCGGAATGGACTACCGCTACTGGGGGTGGTGGTGATCACCGGCTCTACGGCCTATTGGGGCCGCCGCCGCCGCTATCAGGCCGTGCGCTGGCAGGATGGGGGGTGGATTCTCCTAGCCACTGCCGCCAATGGGGTGGTGATGGGATCCCTGTGGCAGCCTCCGCCCCCCTGGCCCACCTGGATGGTTGGCCTCTTGCTACCGAGTCTGGCCTTTGCTGGGATGCGCTGGATCCCGGCGGCTCTACCCAAGTCGCAGCAGCGCCGCCAGCTTATCTCAAGGCTTTATCTGCAACTGCGGGATCTGGCGACGGCGGTGGGGATCCCAGCCCACCTAGGCCCTGAGGCCTGCCTGGAACACTTGCGCCACTCCGACTTACCACAAGCCCAGGTGGCCATCCAGTTCTTGGAGCGCTACCTGGAGGTGCGCTTCGGTGGGATCCCGCTGGAAGCCGGGGAACTGCAGCGTTGGCAACACCACCTTAGACAGCTTAGGCGGTCCTGGCAGGCCAAGAGTTCGACGCCTGCTCCCAAAAGAACAGCTTGACTGGAAGACGGCTATAAAGCTCTACGAGAAGCCTTGACGTTATGAGGCAGTTAAGAGATAGTTAAATCTAGGTATAGACCTCGCAACCTGCCCCGGCCAAGTAGTAGACCTGAGAGGCGGATTGTCGCTGCAGGTAAGTTCTGCAGGAGCATTTGTGCGCGCTCTTGCTAACTGTTCAAGGCTGTGTTACTTTCCTTAACGTTCAGCTTTGAACGAGCAGGAGCGTGCTAGCTATGCGTAGCTATTCTTTGAGGGCGGCTTTGGCTGCAACTTTGTGTCTGCTGTCCTCGTCAGTTTTTTCCTCTAGTGTGGCTCAAGCGGCGCCTAAGCCAACCGGCAACGGTGCAATCTTCTTTCACCCAGATGGAACCTCAGCTTCCCACTGGGACATCACACGCATTCTCTACTACGGCCCCGATGGCTTTCTGAACTGGGATCGTCTCCCCGTGATTACCACCTATCGCGGGCACCATTTCGACCAGCTTGGGGGAACTTCCAACGGCGGAGCGGTGACCCATGCCACAGGAACTCGTGTCCACGCCAAGAGCTTTGGGTTGGATCCGGACGGCAAAGAGTACCCCTCTGCCAACGGCACCCTGAACACGATCATGGAAGAGGCTGTGGCGGCAGGCTTGGGTACGGCTCTGGTGCAAACGGGATCCATCATTGAGCCGGGGACGGCTGCCTTCGTTGCCAAAGCTGCCAAGCGCAGCGACTATGAGGAGATTGCCCTGCAGGTGGTGGAGTCAGGGGTAGACATCATCCTCGGCGCTGGCGAGGAATGGCTGCTGCCGGAAGGTGTCCAGGGCCGCTTTGGCAAAGGGAAGCGCAAGGATGGCCGCAACCTGATTGAGGAGGCCAAGAAAAAGGGGTACGCCGTTGTCTACACCCGCGACGAGCTGCTCAAGCTGCCGGCAGATGTCTCCAAAGTTTTGGGGGTGTTCAACGTCGAGGACACCTTCTACGACAAGCCTGAAGAAGAGTTGCGGAAAGAAAACTTGCCCAACTACATCGCCAGCGCCCCCACCATTGCCGAGATGACCGAATTTGCCCTGGCGCGGATCTCCCGCAATCCTAAGGGCTTCTTCGCCGTCATCGAAGAAGAGGGCACTGATAACATGTGCAACAACCTCAATGCCTCTGGCTGCCTGGAGGCCATGAAGCGGGCCGACGATGCCATCGGGGTGATTCTCAACTTTATCGAGAAGAATCCCAAGACCTTCATGATTACCACCAGCGACAGCAACGCCGGCGGGATGCAGTTGGTGGATGTCGAATCCGCCGAGGAGCCGTTGCCCCCTACTGACCCCGAAGGCAGTGGTGCCCCCATTGACGGAGTTGACGGCACGGGCACAAAGCCGTTTATTTCTGCTCCTGACAAGAATGGCAAGCGCTTTCCCTTTGCCGTGGCTTGGGCTAGCGGAGATGACGTCGGCAGTGGAGTCATTGCTCGCGCTGCGGGCTTGAACGCCCAAGAGTTAGTGCCGACCACCGGGATCCTGAACACGGACATTTATCGGATTCTCTACTTCGTACTCTTCGGGGAGCGCATCCCCAGCGAGCTGAAGCCCTAGTGTCTGCTGTGGTCACCTGCCTTGGGCGGGTGTTTGCCCCACAAGCTCTGTCCGTCACGGGGGATCCATCCAGTGGATCCCCTTTTTTTATGAGAACCACATAACGGCGAAGGGGCTAGCTCAGCAAAGCAGATAGACGTAGTTCATTTTGCGTTAGAACTGTACTACAGTGGGCTATCATAGAGCCGAGACTGTCCTTTGGGTTTGAGTTTGTTCCACCAACGCGAACTGCGATCTTCAACCATGCCCACTCCCGCTGACTCCTCTCCATCCCCCCTTCTCCAAAGCGACGAGGTTCTCAAGCCTGAGGACTCTGTTCCGCTGAGGGGGACGGTATTGGCGGCCCGTGAGCCTTTTTTGGGGCTGTTGCGGGATCTGGCGCGGGCCTACCAAGCTTTTGAAAATTACGCCGGGGTTCACATTCGGCAAATGGGGCTGACGGCCCCCCAATTCGATGTGTTGGTTACCCTTGGCAATACCCCTGGGATGACCATGAATGTCTTGGCCCAAAAAACGCTGGTGACCAAAGGGACACTGACCGGCATTGTGGATCGCCTGGAACAAAAAGGGCTGGTGCGCCGGGAAGTGCCCCCGGAAAACCGACGCTGCTTTAAGGTCGTGCTGACAGAAGCGGGGGAAAAACTGTTTGAGGAAATTTTCCCGGCCCACGTCGCCTACTTGAAAGAGCGCTTCCAAAAGCTGGATCCCTCGGAGATGGCGCAGATCCAGGCTTGCCTCAAAAAGCTGCACGCTATTTTCCAGCCCTTTCAGATCCCCCCTTGCTGAGGAGGGATCCCCTCTAGCCCGGTTCAAACGGCTGCCCCAGAGCTGCCGGCGGAGTGGCCTTCACCGCCTGCTGGATCCAGCGCCGCAGCCGAGGTGGGATCCCGCGCAAGCCGTACTCCCGCCATTCCCCAGAGGTGAGCATCAGCGCCAAAATCATCAACACGAAGGGAGCCACCGTAAAAACTTGGGTGGGCACGGCGCGGATGGTAGTCTGGGCAACCCCAGCGAAGGACTGCAAAATGCCGAACAGGTAGGCCCCCAGAGCTACCCGCAAGGGGTTCCAGCCACCGAAGATGACGATGGCCAAGGCAATCCAGCCATACCCTGCTGTATGTCGGTGGCTCCAGCCGGCCTTGAAATCCAGAGAAAAAGCAGCCCCCGCCAAGCCCAATAGGGATCCCCCCACAAGGGTGTAAACATAGCGCCAGAAAATGACATTGGTGCCGCGGGCAAAAGCCGCCGCCGGCTGTTCTCCCATAGCCCGCAACATCAGGCCAAGCTGAGTGCGATACAAAAAGAACCAAGTTCCCCCGATGAGCGCGTAGCTGGCGTACAGCAACAGATCCCCTTGGAACAGGAGTGGCCCCAGCAGCGGCACCTCTCTCAGGAAGGGGATGGGCAGGCTGGGCACCGTTGGCCCTGGGATCCGCACGAACGGATTGCCCAAAAAGGAAGACAAATCCGCCCCCAATAGGGTCAAGACGAAACCAATGGCAATTTGGGATCCCTTCAGGGTCAGCGAGCCAAAGGCCACGATCCCAGCAAACAGCGCTCCCACCGCGGCGGCAGCCAAAAAGCCCAATACCAAGCTTCCCGTCAGCTTGGCCACGGCGAACCCAACCATGGCCGCCAGCATGATCGTCCCCTCTGCGGAGAGGTTGATCACCCCTGCCCGCTCGGTAATGGTTTCCCCCACACAGGCGAAGACCACCGGTGTGGCGGTGGCAATGGCAGTGGAGAGAATAGCAACCAGTTGGGCAGCGGTCATTATGAGCCTGTCGAGAACTCGGGTTGGGTTAACGCATTTGCAGTTGCTGCGGGAATGCGCCTGTCGATCTGGTCATCGCCTCACCCCAACACCCAGAGCATGAAAGCCACCCCTAGGGTGACGGCACCAAACAGAGCATAGCTGATCCGGCGCAGCGGCCTCAGTTGCAGGGCATGCAGATCCTTAAGCCAGCCCAGCCCCAAGGATTCGACAAAGCGATCCAGCACCGCCTGCATAGGGTAGGCGTAAACCGATCCTTGCTCCTTAAAGTTCACCAGCACAACCAGCAGTGTAGCGTAGCCCCAGAGGAGGCCCCAGAGCACAGCGCTCAACCCGATTAAAATTGGCTCAAACATCGACTTTCCCTTGCCTTCTATAGGCATGTCCACTGCTTGCGTGAGCGGGAGACGGAGTTCTTTGAGCCTGGGGGACTTGGATCTCATTATTCCGGTTGTTTTCCCGTTGAGGCTGCCCTCCCTCAGACAAGAGCGTAGAAGGGATCCCAGCTTGCTTGCAGAGATCACGCCGGTTCTCTCCTGCCCGTCCAGGCCAGAAGATGACAGACTTAGACTTGGAGTACCCGCTCAAAGTTATCTCGTCAAATCCCCATGAGTTCTCGCTACCTGCTGCCCCCCGCCGAACCCAAATCCGTCGGTACCGCCTACATCCTCTGGGCGTTGGGCATCTTCGGGATCTGTGGCGTCCATCGCTTCTACCTGGGCAAGACTGGAACAGGCATCCTCTGGCTGTTCACCTTTGGCCTGCTGGGCTTTGGCCAGTTAATTGACCTGTTTTTGATCCCAGGCATGGTAGAGAACTACAACTTCAAGCTGGCCGTCCTACAGGGATCCCGACCCTCCCCATCCCCAGCTTCCTCAAAAACCACCTCAGCACCTCCTCAGCCCCTCAAAGGTCAAGCTCTGATGCGGGAGATCCTGCGGCTAGCCCAACAGCGGCAAGGGATCCTCACCCTTGCGGAGATAGCTATCGACTTACCTGCCGACTTTGACGAAATTGAAAAGGCGCTGCAAGAGCTGAGCCGGCGGAGCATGGCTTTCCCCGAAAACAACCCGGTCACTGGAGCGGTAGAATACCACTTCCCTCACCTGCTGCACCGCTCCCCCAACCAACGTTCGCTCTAGATGCCCTCCTGCAGACCTCTACTGGGATCCCAGGATCCCTCGGCGCTTGGCTGCCCGAACCGCCCGGCGAAAGGTCAGCAAGCCCAGGCCGAAGTAGAAAATGCCGCTGGCTAGAGCCATGGCCAAGCGCAGGGGATCCAGCCCTACCTCGCGCACCATTACGTCTCGCAGCAGCCCCGCCCCCGCTGTCATGGGCAGACTTTGCCCTAGCCACCTCAGGGATCCCGGCCATTCTTCCGTGGGAGCAGCCAACAGAAAAAGCAAGCCGAATTGGCTGATGATCAAAAGCTGCTGAATTCGCTTCCAAATCAGAGCGGCGGATCCCAGCAAAAACGAAAAACCGTAGGCCCCCAGCACCACGCTCACCAAAGGCAACACCAGAGCAGGGGGAAACCGCAACCGGCTGCCCGTCAGCAATAAGATGACGCCCAAAATGACGACAACAACAGAAAAGCGCAACACCAAGCTGGCACAAGCCCGCGCCAGAAACAGGGTGGCCGCGGAAAAGGGCGAAAGCAGCACCTGCTCTAGCGTCCCCGTCTGGGCTTCCACCTGCAGGTTGAGGGCGATGTCGTTCACCACAAAAATGACCAGCGTCCAGAGCACATAGCCGATCACCACCGCATCCAACCGTTCGCCAAATTGGGAGGCAGGCCCTGCCACATATTGGGCGCCGGCAAAGAGGGCATAGAAGAAGAACGTGGTGATCAGGATCCCGCCCAGGGCCTCCGCCGGATAGCGAATGTACTGGATCCAGGCCCGCTTCAGTTCAGCCCAAAACAGGTGTATCACCGGCATCATCCTTGCCCCTCTCCCCTTTTCAACAACTCGAGGAAAATATGGGTGAGATCGGCTTCCTCTCGTTTGAGGCCCAGCAAGGGCAAAGGCTTCAAGATCTCCAGCACCTGATAGAGCATCTCTGGCGGGCCGCTGAACCGCACCCGATGGGATCCGAGAATCTCCACCCCTTGGCGGGCCAGTTGTTCAAACCTCCAGGGATCCAGCCCCTGTTCCAGCTCGATCCGATAAGTGCTGACGGCGCCGGCAAAGTGCCGGATCAACTCTCCCGTGGGGGCTTGGGCGATGATCACCCCTTGTCGAATAACGGCTACCTGATCCGAGAGCGCTTCCGCAATATCCAGTTGATGGGTGGTGAGCAAGATGGCTCGACCCGAAGCGGCAATTTGGCGGATGAGGGATTTCACCGCTTGGGCGGCTTCCACGTCCAGCCCTAGGGTGGGCTCATCCAGCAACAACAGGGCCGGCTGGTGCAGGAGGGCAACGGCAATGGCCACCTTCTGCTGCATACCCCGCGAAAGGGTTTGCACGGCAACATCCCGCTTTTCCCACAGGCCAAAGGTCTCCAGGAGCTCTAGCCCCCGTTGCCGGGCGGTTCTGGGGGGTAGCCCCCGCAGCACGCCAAAGTACTCCAAGTTCTGGAGGGGGGTCAGCCGCCAGTAGAGGTTGCGATTGCCTTCCAGCACTGCCCCCACCTGGGCCAGGGCCCCCGGATCGGTATGGGGATCCCGTCCGAGAACGCACACTGTGCCCGCGTCGGGTTGGATCAGGCCGGCAATCATCTTAATGGTGGTGGTCTTGCCGGCCCCGTTGGGCCCCAAAAAAGCCAGGATCTCCCCTGCTGCCAGCGTCAGGGAGACATCCACCACCGCCCGCACCTCCCTGCCTCCTTGCCGGTAGGTTTTTTGGAGGTGGTGAGCTTCTAGAACTTTCATGACGCGAACCCGATGCAAACGCGAAGCCGATGCAAAAAGGAGCGCTGAAGAGAGGAGGGCCGGCCATTCCACTCTCTCACACCAGAGCATGGGCCCGCCTCGAGAGGGATCCGGCAAGATCTAGGGGGTCATTCGGATCCCAGCCTCCATCCGGCTCAGGGCCAGGCTCATCTTGTCCAGCCACTGCAAAAGGCTCTCCAGTTGCTGCGCTGCCGGTACCATCCCCAGACCCCGCACCGTCACCTTGCCCGGTTGGTAGACAAAGCGAGGCTGCAGGTGAGTGGGCAGAGCCTCTTTCAGGCGATTCCAAGCCGGCTCCTCCATGGGGGTTTCCAAAAGGACATGCTCCTTGGCTGGCCTAATGCGGGAAAAGCCCAGCGTGCGAGCCAGGATCTTCAGCTCCATTACCCGCAGCAGCTCCTGAGTGGGCTTGGGCAGGGGGCCAAAGCGGTCTTGCCATTCTTGGGCAATTTGCAACAGCTCGACCCGAGAGCCAGCAGCGGCCAGTTGTCGATAAGCCTGCATCTTTTGATCTTCGTCGGGAATATAGCTTTGCGGGATCATGGCGGTTACATTGAGGTCAATTTGTGTGTCCTCCACCTGTGGGATCTCCTGGCCGCGAATTTCTCGAATGGTTTCTTGCAGCATTTCCAGGTAAAGATCGAAGCCCACCGCATTGACTTGCCCGGATTGTTCCGTTCCCAGCAGGTTGCCAATGCCACGAATTTCCATATCCCGCATTGCCAACTGATAGCCGGATCCCAGTTGGGTAAATTCCTGAATGGCCTGTAGGCGTTTGCAGGCCTCCTCGGTGAGGATCCCGTCTTCTCGGTAAAACAGCCAAGCATGGGCTTGGATCCCAGCCCGGCCCACCCGCCCCCGCAGCTGGTATAGCTGAGCCAATCCAAACTCCTGAGCATTTTCAATCAAAATGGTGTTGACGCGGGGAATATCCAAACCGGATTCGATAATCGTCGTGCAGACCAGGATATCGATTTCCCCATTGTTAAAAGCCAGCATCGTTGCCTCTAGCTCCCCTTCCGGCATCTGCCCGTGGGCAATGGCAATGCGAGCACCGGGCACCCACTCCCGCAATTTGGCACTGGTTTCTTCGATGCCTTCAATGCGGTTGACGACATAGAAGACTTGACCGCCGCGATCCAACTCTTGGCGGATAGCCGTGCGGATGACTTCGGGGTTGTAGGGAGAAAGGTGAGTTTTGATAGGCCGGCGGGAAGGAGGCGGAGTTTGGATCAAGCTCATTTCCCGCAAACCCGACAAGGCCATATACAGAGTGCGGGGAATAGGGGTGGCGGTGAGGGTGAGTACATCCACCTGGGTTTTGAGAAGTTTGATTTTCTCTTTTTGGTTGACGCCAAAGCGCTGCTCTTCGTCAATAACCAAAAGGCCTAAATCCCGAAATTGCACATCCTTGCCCAAAAGCTGGTGGGTGCCCACCACAACATCCAGTTCGCCACTCTTGAGACGGGATAGGATTTCTTTTTTCTCCTCCGAGGTGCGGAAGCGGTTGAGCAAGCCCACTTGAATAGGATAGGGAGCAAAGCGCTCTTTGAGGGTGTGGTAGTGCTGCTGGGTAAGAATGGTGGTTGGCGCCAAAAGAGCCACTTGCTTGCCGGCGGTTACGGCCTTGAAAATGGCACGGATTGCCACCTCTGTTTTGCCAAAGCCCACGTCCCCACACAGCAGCCGATCCATAGGGCGTGGAGATTCCATATCCCGCTTGATCTCCTGGACAGCTCGGAGTTGATCCGGCGTCAGGGGATAGGGGAAAGAATCTTCCAGCTCCTGTTGCCAAGGAGAATCGGGCGGGAAGGCATAGCCCTCCTGTTCGGCGCGTTTGGCATAGAGCTGCAGCAGGTCAAAGGCCACTTTTCGCAGGCTCTTTTTCACCTTCTGTTTGGTCTTTTCCCAGGTGCTGCCGGACATCTTGTGCAGGGCAGGTGGTCCATCCCCGCTGGCGCGGTAGCGGGAGAGGGAGTTGACCTGGTCGGCAGCCACCCGCAACAGGCCATCGCTGTATTGAATAACCAGGTACTCGCGGGTTTCGCCCCCGATGGTGAGGCTTTCTAAGCGCAGAAACTGGCCAATGCCATGGGCCTTGTGAACGACAAAATCCCCTGGCTTGAGCAGGTTGGGATCCACCTGGCGAGAGCTGGCCTGGCGGCGCTTGCGCACATAAGTAGGGGTGGCCAGGCTGTGCTGGCCGAAAAACTCGCGGTCGGTGAGCACCACCCATCCCAGCGTGGGCAGGAGAAACCCCTCCAGATCGGCCAAGCCGGAGTACTTCAGGGCCACCGGGGTGTAAGACTGTAGCTGCCGCTCGATGGCCGGGAAGTCTTTGGGGTTGGGCACATACTGGGCGGGGCAGTCGTGTTCTTGCAGCAGAGCCACGGTGCGGGAGGGCTGAGCAGAGAGGATCCACACCTGCAACTGCTGCTTGCGGTACTCGCGCAGGGCTTTGGCCAGGGATCCAAACTGGTGGGGAGCAGTAGGCACAGGCCGGCTTTTTAGGTCAAGGGCAGCTTCGGCTTCGCCAGCAGGGGCAAAGGTGCGGGCCAACAGGCAGGGGAAGGGATCCCAGTCGGGAGCCTTGAGATCAAAGGGGCGGTGGAAAGGCACCAGAGCTGGCTCGCTGGCCCGGGCCAGCTGCCACTGCTCCTGGGCGTGGCTTAGCCACTGCCGGCTGTGGGCTTGGCACTGCTCCGGCTCGTCGATCAGGATCAAAGCCTCGGGATCCAGATAGCTCAGCAGGTTGGCTGGCGGATCGTAGAGTAGGCCAAGAAAACGGCGCAAGCCTTCCGGAGGAGTCGGCGACTGCTCCAACTGCTGCCGCAGGGTTGGGGAGAGCCAATCCGCCTTTTCCTGCAGCGCTGGCCAGAGGATGGGTCCGTAGCCAGTGGGGGTCAGCCAGACGTGGGGGATCCCATCTTGAGAGCGCTGGCTGACTGGGTCAAACTCCCGCAGCCGCTCCAGCTCGTTGCCAAACCACTCTAGGCGCACCGGCCACTCGCAGGCCACTGGGAAAACGTCGAGAATGTCGCCCCTTTGGCTCCACTGCCCCTCACTTTCCACCAAATTCACCCGCCGGTAGCCCAGACGGGTCAACTGCTGCCCCAGTTGCTGGGGAGACATCTCCAGGCCAGGTTCCAGCTTGAGACAAAAGGCCCGAAACACCTCTGGGGGGGGAAGGTGGGGCTGTAGGGCCCGCTCCGTAGCCACGATGGCAAGCCCGGTTTTGCCCTGGAGACAATCGGCCAGCACCTGAAACTGGCCCCACACCAGCTCCGGTTCCAGGTCAAAAGGTTCGTAGGGGGAAGCCTCTGAAGTGGGGTAAAGCTGCACGCTCTCCCAGCCCATGCCCTCCAATTGCGCTGTCCACCGGCCCGCTTCTTCCAGCGTGGCAGTGACCACCAGCAGGGATCTTCCCTCCTGCTGGGCCAAAGCCGAGGCGATCAACCCCTTGGCAATCCGCCCTGCCCCCTGCAGATTTGCCCGTCGCTGCGATCTCAAGCAGGCGGCCAGCTCTTGAATCAAGCCGGACTGGCCTAGAAAGCGCACCAGCGGAATAAACGACATCTTCCACCCCACCCTGCAAACTGGGATCCCAACAAGCAGGGATCCCAATTCTGGCAGGCTCCGGGGACGATCAGCAGCCGTCTGCTGGCGCTGTAGACGGGAAGTCGCCCCTTGCTGGGAATTGCTCCTCGATCTATTGGGACAACAGTTTTGTTGTTTAAAGACGAAGAAAACCAGAACCCTATGTCAATGGCCTGCCAGTTTTTGGCCGCTAGGTTCACAGAGGGCTTTTTGCTTTGTAGTCCAAATTACAAAAAAAGGTCTATATCTCACAGAATCCTAAAATTAACCTTTAGAGTCGGACGGCTTGTCGATTGTCTTAGCCAAGATTCGATGTTAGAAGGAACCACAAAGCGCGGCTTTCCCGACCTCATCTGATGTCTGCCAGTCAGCAAGATGTTTTTCATGCAAGAGATGTAGCTGTATCAATTGCAGCAGATGTTGTCGGAAAAAGCTGCATGAATCAATCCACCTAAACTTGGTACAAATTATGTTTCTAGACACCGTCGCGCTTTCTCGGCTACAATTTGCCCTCACGGCTATTTTTCACATGTTGTGGCCGGTCTTAACAACAGGAATGGCCATTTATCTTGTTGTGATTGAGGGGCTTTGGCTAAAAACCCGCAACCTAGATTACTATCGTCACGCTCGTTTCTGGTCAAAACTCTATGTGTTGAACTTTGGCATTGGCGTGGCCTCAGGCTTGCCGATGGCTTTTCAGTTTGGCATGAACTGGGCACCCTTTTCCGAAGCGGTGGGAGATTTTTTTGGAACCATCCTGGGCTTTGAGGGCACGATGGCCTTTATGCTGGAGGCCAGCTTTCTGGGGATCATGCTGTTCGGCTGGGATCGCGTGCCGCCGGTGATTCACTGGATCTCGACGATCCTGGTAGCTTTTGGTGCCAACCTATCCACCTTTTGGATCCTGACGGCCAACTCTTGGCTGCAGACACCGGCAGGTGGCGTGTTCGTGGATGGGAAATTCGTGGTGCGGGACTACCTGCAAGCTATTGTCAACCCCTTCATGGTCAACAGCTTTCTGCACATGTTTTTTGCCACCTTGGAAACCTCTTTGTTTGTTATCGGTGGCATCAGTGCCTGGTACATTCTCAAGCGGCGGCACAGCGAGTTCTTCTCCCGCTCCCTCAAAGTGGTCTTGGCAATGACCCTGGTGGTCGCCCCTTTGCAGGTGTTCGTCGGCCATCTGAGCGCGGAGCAAGTCTATCGCTATCAGCCGGCCAAGCTGGCGGCCATGGAGGCCCAGTGGGAGACGATCCCTGCCGGCGAGCGGGCAGACTGGAGCCTGTTGGCTGTGCCCAACGACCGCGAAGAGCGCAACGAGTGGGAGGTGAAGATCCCTGGCGCGCTGGGCTATCTGCTGGAGTTCAAACCCAGGCTGGATCGACCCATTCAAGGGCTCAAAAGCTGGGATCCCCAAAATCGTCCCCACATGGTCGGCCTGATCTACTACTCCTTCAGAACGATGGTGGCCATTGGTCTTTTTCTGGCCGGGCTTGTCGGAGTTACCCTTGTCCAATGGCTGAGGGGCAAGCTCTCAGTGGAGGCCCTTTCTCAGCAGAAATGGCTGATGAGAGCTTGGATCTTCGCAGCACCCCTGGGATACATCGCCGTTGAAACTGGTTGGATCGTCCGCTGTGTGGGTCGGCAGCCCTGGATTGTGTATGGACAACTGCGCACGGTGGAATCGGTTTCACCGCTGCCGGCAGGAGAAGTGTTGTTCTCCTTGATCGGCTTGACCATCTTGTACACCGTGTTTTTCGTGGCCGCCCTTTACTTTGGCAGCCGCATCATCCGCGAAGGGCCAAACCTGGAGTTGCCCGCCCCTGTCCCGGCAACGCAGCCGGTGATCGTGGTCGAGCCTGCCCGCCACGAACCGGATCGCCGTCCTGCAGAAGCTCGGTAGCAGCAGTTTGGTAGCCATCTAACTGGTGACTCCAAGTAGCAACAGGGCAACGTAGCAGGCCCATTCCCCACAGCAGTGAAACCCTTCGCTACGTCAACTCCCAACTTCCCTTCCCTAGAGGGAGAGGGACTGGGGATCGCCATCGGGAACTGTCTCGCACTGGTCAGAAATACTCAAAGCAGAGGGAACAGCGATGGAATCTTTTGAGCCTTTACAGCGGTTTCTGCCCCAGGTTTGGTTTTTTATCCTGGGCCTATTCCTATTTCTCTACGTTCTGCTGGACGGGTTTGATCTGGGAGTTGGTATCCTCTCCCTGACGGCCTCCAGCGAGACGCGGCGCAGCATTCTCATGACCAGCTTGGGCAATGTTTGGGATGCCAACGAGACGTGGCTGGTGTTGATGGGGGGATCCCTATTTGGATCTTTTCCTCTCGCCTACGCCACCATTCTCAATGCTCTCTACATACCCTTGGTGATCATGGTGGTGGGCCTGATCTTGCGGGCCGTTTCCTTCGAGTTTCGGGAAAACGCCGACAACAAGTTGGTGTGGAACCTGGCCTTTGGAGTGGGCAGCTTTTTGGCAGCCTTGGGCCAGGGATTTGCCTTGGGCAGCGTCTTCGAAGGGATCCGCGTGGACGAAGCCGGCCACTTTGCCGGCAGCCCCTGGGATTGGCTGACCTGGCGCACGCTGTTGGTGGCTCTTACTTTGATCCAGGGCTATGTGTTAATCGGCTCAGCCTACCTAATCGTTAAGACCACCGGCGAGCTTCAGGAAACCTACTACAAGACGGCAACCATCGCCACCTGGACAACTTTACTGGGGGCAGTGTTTATCACCATCAGCACTCCTATCATGTCCGAGCAGGCGCGTGCTCAGCTTTTCTCGCCCCCTCTTTTCTACATCTTTGCTGCTATCCCAGTTCTGGGACTTTTGTTGGTGGCGTTGTTGCTGCGCAGCCTGCGCCGGCGGGAAGAAAATAGCGTTTTGGTTTACACTTTTTTGATCTTTGCGCTTTCTTTTATCGGCTTGGGGTTCATGGTCTTCCCCAACATCATCCCCCCCAGCGTCACCATCTACGAAGCGGCAGCCTCCCCCAGCTCCCTGGTGTTTATGCTCACCTTTATTGGCTTTCTGATCCCGGTTATCTTGTCCTACAACATCTACAACTACGTGGTGTTCCGGGGCAAGATCGTGGTGCAGGAAGTGGCGGCGGAAGAGGCCAAAGTTCCAGAGGCAGTTTAAGCTGGCCTGAGGATGCAGCAATAACCCCGCCCGGTGATGGGCGGGGCAATTTTTTAGGTGCAATCGAACGTCTACAGAGAAAGGCTGATACATTTACGCTGAACACTGCTGAGCATTACTGCTCAACGGTGAAGCGATAGCATTCTGTCCGTTTCCGAACAGAAAGGCGGTATCCCGCAAAGCTCTGAGCATAACACCCAGAGCGCCTTGCCAATCTCGTGGTAGCCTATGGTTGCACTTTGGGCATCGAAACACCTTTGCGCCACCCAACTTAGTGTGGATGTGCCCGCACTTGGTACAGGTTTTGCTGGTGTACGCTTCCGATACTTCCACGACGACCACGTTTTTCTTCTTGGCTTGAAATTTCAGGAACTGCTGGAACCGATAGTGCGCCCAGGTGAGCATCGCCCTTGCCGTCTTGCTACCAAACTTCCTCCCTGCCTTGGCAACCATCTTGGCTGACTCGAAAGTGGGGAGGAATATCAATCGGTAGTTATCCGTTAGGAACGCCGCTACCTTGCGATGGCACTCGTCCACCAAGTTCCTGATTCTCTCCCGCAGACGAAACGCCGCTTGCCGCATTCGCCTACGCTTGGGTCTCGGTGCTTTACTCAGCCTAGATTGCAGATCGTCTAGGTGGTAGCACAGCCGAGTGATTCTACCAAAGTCCCCCTTGGCGATATCTACAAAACCTGCTCTCACTCTCTCTTGAGCCATTGCCGGATCTGCTCGGCAGCTACATCGCGACCTCCCAACCCAAAAGCCAAAGCCACAGCCACGGCAATGGCGCCCAGCACCAGGCCAAAGGCCAGCACCACAATATCGGTGGCTACGCCCATCTGCTGCAAGGCCATGGCGCCAACCAGAACCAAAATGGCTACCCGCGCCGCCTGCGCCAGCACTCCTGAGGAGGGGTTGCCGAGACTCTTAACCATGGAATGGGCCAAATTCGCCAGGTAAAGACCGATCCCAAACACCAAAGCGCCGATGAGCACCCGCCCGGAAATGACCAACAGCCCCTCCACGATGTCGGTCAAAGCAGCAAACTGCAGCAGCTCCACGGCTGGCACTGCCCCGAGCAAGACCACGCCCACCCAGACCACCAAGCCAGCAATCTCAGAGGGAGTGCGCCGCTTCACCAAGGTTGAGGGATCCCCTTCGGCGGCGGGAGCTTCAGGAGCAGGGGCCGAGGGCAAACCAAGGCCGGCAGCCAAGCGGTCGAAACCGATTGCCTGCAGCAACTGGGTCACCAAGCCAGCCAAAAACTGCCCCAGCCAGTAGAAGACGGCCAGGATGAGAGCAGATCCTGCAATTCGGGGAATGGCCCGCAACACCTGCTCCAGCATCGCCACCGCTGGATCGGAGATGGCCCGGATTTCCAGGGCCTTGAGGGCGGCAATCACTGCCGGGATCAACACCAAGACGTAGGCCACTGTGCCCACCGTTTGGGCCAGCTGGGGAATGCCAAAGCGTGCCCCCAAGCGGTTAGCTCCCGCTGCCACCAACCCACGCACGATGCGGGCCAAAAACCAGCCCACCACACCGATGATCAGCGCTCCCAAAATCCGCGGCACCATCGACAGCAACTGATCCAGCAGGTTTTGCACCGGCTGCAGCGGCCCCTGCAGGTTCAGGGTATCCAGGATGATCGGCAAAAAGAACAGCAGAATCAGCCAGTAAAGGGCATTGCCCAAAGTTTCATTCAGCAGGAAAGGGGTGACCTCTGTACCTCCCTCTTGGCCGGTTGGGGTTCCTTCTGCACCTGCCTCACCGGCAGTGCTTTCCTGTTGCAGAGGCCGGGCCAACTGCTCATCGAGGTTGAAACGCCGCAGCCCCTGGATGACCGCCAGCCGAGCAACAGTGGCCACCACCCAGCCCACAGCCAGCAGCACCAGCGCCCCACCCACCCGTGGCAGATAAACGAAGATTTCCCCCAAAAACCTGTTGAGCGGATCGGAGACAGCTTGAAGCTGCAGGGCATTCAGTACCGCCACCAACACAAAAGCAAGAATCACCCAGTAGACGGCAGCGGCCACCCAGCGATCCGTTTGGGGCAGCTTCTCGCCGGGCTTTTGGCCCAAAACCCAAGCAGCCAAGCGATTGTCCAGTTGCGTCCTTTTGAGCAGTCCTCTAACGCCGAAGGCTACTGCCATGGCCACTATCCAACCCAGAATTAAGATGGCAATCGCCGCAAGGAGATTGGGCATAAAATCGATAAGCCTAGACCGAAGACTGACGACAAAAGAGATGGCCTCATCTCCAATGGTGTTTCCAGAGGTGTCCATAATGATCCTCACAGCTTGAAAATGCTCAGGATGGACAGATAACAAGTGTAGGTTAACCTGAAGTGTTTTTTCAGGCAAGTTGGCCAAAGGGGGAATATGATATGAAAAATATATATTGAGGCAGAAATGTCGGATCTCGAAATAAAACTTCACATTCTATTAACCCAAGGGCTCCAGCCATCAGTCAAAGCTCCGATGGGCCATCGAACGGCAAGGATCGAATTCAAGTTGTTGATACCGCAGATTATAGCTTTTCCCCACCGAGCAGGAGCTTTGTAGATTAAGTCAGGATCTCTGTTGTGCGATGGATGCGGCTGCATTGGCTAGAGTCAGTGTTGCTGGGAGGAACTGTAGCGGGCAGTTTGCATCCACAGAATGAGAGCATTTTGATGACCTATATAAAGAATCGAACGGGCAATCGACACTCGGTCAATGGGTTGGATCCCCTGTAGCCTTGATATGCTTAGCCTATTGGCTTGCTCACTGTCTGGCCTAAGGTGTATCCCGAAATACGTTTGCAGTTCTTCAATTTACAATTGATAGCCTTCTAAATCGGTTTCTTCCAATACACCAGCGCATCTTCTCCGTTGTAATACCCCTTGCGACGTCCCAGCCGTTGAAACCCTGCCGATTCGTACAGGCGGATTGCCGCTTGATTGGAAGCCTTTACCTCCAGAGTAGCCCAGCGGCAGCCTGCTGCTCTCGCTTGGTTCAGCAGTTCTTCCAGAATCCGCCGGCCCAAGCCCTGTTGCCGGTGCTCGGGATCCACCGCCAAGGAGATGATATGTGCTTCTTCTTCAATACGCCAGAGAATGCCGAAGCCCACCAGCTCTTTTGTCACCTGCGTCGGCGAGGTGGGGCCTGGAGAGGGAAGGGGGAACTCCGTTTGGCCCAAGCCACACGGGGCGCCAACGGCAACGGGTTCCGCCACTACACCAATCACCGTGCTTGTGGGTCGTTCCAGCTCCGCTCGATATCCCTGTTCTCCCCAGTATCCCCCATAGCACCGCCGATCCAGCTCCAGCAGTTGGGGCAGGGCAGTGATGTCCAACAGCTGCAGCCGATAACTCGTACCGCTCATGGTGGCCTAGTCTCGCAATTCGCAGAATTCCGCCAACAACAACTGCCCCAAGGGATCGTCATCGGGAGCCGCGTAGGGCAAGGCTCTGCGGCTGATGCTCAAGATGTTGCCCCCCGATTGGGGATGGTGCTCCGCACCGCTTTCGCGAACAGGCTTGAGTTCGTAGTCGATCCCTTCGGTGAAGCTGGCTTCCTGTAGGTAGTCTTGGGCGGCTTTGAGGATCCCTTCTCGCAGTTGCGCTTTGACCGCAGGGGCCATGAGGTGGCGAACAAACCACTGGGCGCTGGCGGGATCCACCCCGGCGAGGTATCGAAGGGCAGGGGTCAACACAGCAGGGCGCTCTTGAGGGGACAAGCCGTTCACCTGCTGAGCTACCGCGGGCACATCCCGCCGTTGCATGGCCTGGATCAGGGCTTGTGTGGCTGGAGAAAATGAGGGATCCGACACTTGGCTCATGGCTGGGGGTACCAGAGGGATTCGAGGGTGCGAACAATGGTCTCTGCTTGCTGTAGGGAAGAAGCGGTCGGCAGACAGACGGTTACATGGCCCAGTTTCCGCCCTGGGCGGGCAGGGGTTTTGTGGTACCAATGCACCGTGGCATTGGGGAGCTGGGCCAGGCGCTGCCGCTTTTCTGGGTAATCGCCGGTGGAATGCTCATAGCCCAAGAGGTTCACCATCACTGCCCCCCCACACTTGAGGGAGGGATCCCCCAAAGGCAGGCCGAGGATGGCCCGCAGGTGTTGCTCGAATTGTGAGGTGTTGCAGGCTTCTAGGGTGTAGTGGCCGGAATTGTGGACCCGCGGCGAGATTTCGTTGATCCAGATCCCGGCCTTGGGGTGGGGCGGCGGCACCCAGAACAGCTCGATGCCGAACACGCCAACTGCACCCAATTTTTCCATCAGATCGGCTGCCAAGCGCCGGATCTCGGCCTCGGTGGTTGGGGGGATGCGGGCAGGCACCAGGACATGGCGGCAGATTTGCTCGATCTGCACAGTTTCCACCACCGGATAAACCCGGATCTCTCCCTTCAGCCCCCGCGCTACCATCACCGCCAGCTCCCGCTCGAACGGGATCCATTCCTCCAGCAATAGCGGGATCCCCTCAGATTGGCTAAGGGCCTGCTGCAAAGCCGCTCGCTCGTGCAAGATGCGGGTGCCCTGCCCATCGTAGCCCTGCCGCCGTCGCTTGAGCACCACCGGAAAGCCCAGTCCAGCCAGGTCTGCCGAATCCAACACCGCCTCCAGCGGAAAAAAAGTCGGCACCGGCAACCCCAACCGCGCCAGGAACTGCCGTTGGTGCAACTTGTCCAGCAGCGGCTCTAGCGTGCTGAGGCTGGGACGAAAGCGGGATCCCTCCGGATCCAGTTTTTTCAGCTCCGGCAGAGGGATAAACTCGTTTTCAAAAGTAACCACCGGGCAGCGCTCCAACAACTGGGCCGTGGCCTGGCTGTCGGCTACGGATCCCCAAACCACCCCATCGGCCACTGCCACCGCCGGATCGGTGGGAGCAGCAGCCTGCACCACCAGCGGGATCCCCATCTGGCGAGCTGCCAAGGCCAACATCTGCGCCAACTGCCCGCCGCCAATCACCCCCACAGGTTGGGATCTCTGGTCTTTTGAGGATACCTGGGTTTCCACAGCCGTACCGTTATACTGGGTGGTGGGCCGCTGTCCATTGCTTCTGGGATCCAGAACCCCATTATGGGATCCCTTGCCCTCCAGTGCTAGGAGAAAAACGGTGGAACCCTCTCAACCCTCTGAGCTGAGAGCTCTAATCAACCGGGCTTTGGCGGACAAAGTCTTGACTCGCGCCAAGCAACAGCAGATTCTCAGTGCCGTCATGGCCGATCAAGAAATTTCCCCGGAAGAGCACGAGCTGCTGGAGTCGGTTGTGGAGCGCCTGAACAGCGGCGAGATCCGCGCCGTCGATTAAACCCTGTCTTCAGGTTGAGATTGCCCTCAAGACTTTGGAGAACTAGACTCCAGTCTGTCCTCGAACGCCGGGTATTCTGCTTGTATCCTTGGGCTCATCCCGTCGGGTGGATCGCCTAGAATAATCCACAACCCACCTCTTTCTGCTGCCATGAGTTCTCGCTCTTCAGATTGGTTCACGCGGGCTCGCCACATTTTTTACGGCACAGCCACTGCTCTGGTGGAAATCCTGCAAGACCCGGAAAAGCGCACCGAAAACCTCAACCGCCTTTCGATGGACTTGGGACAACTGGCGGCGGAGCTGGAGCAAAAGGGAGAGTTGATCGAGCAGGAGGCAGTTCGTTACGTTGAGAGTCTCAGGGATCCAGCCGCCAACGCCCCCTTGGCAAGTCCTGACTCTGAAGCGCCTGTCGAGAATGCTCCCCCGACACCAGCTTCCTCCCCCAACAAGCCGGCTATCTCCAGAGAAGAGATGGCTGAGTTGATGGAGCTGATCCATCAGATCGAGTCCTTGCGCCTGGATTTGGAGCGGTTGCGCACCTCGTCCTGAGTCCTGTGCGGTTCGATATCCTTACCCTTTTCCCCGAATTTTTTGAAGCGCCGCTGCGCATTGGGCTGGTGGGCAAAGCCCTACAGCAGGGGATCGCTGAAGTCCACTGCACCAATCCACGCGACTTCGCCACCGATAAGCACCGCCGTGTCGATGATGAGCCCTACGGGGGTGGGGTGGGCATGGTGCTCAAGCCAGAGCCTTTCTTCGCTGCTGTCGCCTCCCTGCCCCGGTTGGATCCCTGTGAGATCATTCTGCTGACGCCCCAGGGGCAACCGCTGAACCAGGCGCTGCTGCAGGAGCTGGCCCAGAAGGCGCAGCTGATCCTGCTGTGTGGCCAGTACGAGGGCTTTGACGAACGCATCCGCCAATACCTGGCCACCCGCGAGGTGTCGCTGGGGGATTTTGTCCTGACCGGGGGGGAAATTCCGGCGCTGGCCCTGATCAACGGCGTGGTGCGGCTCTTGCCGGGCACTGTGGGCAAGGTAGACTCGTTAAAGAGGGAAAGCTTCGAGGCGGGGCTGCTAGACTATCCTCAATACACCCGCCCGGCAGAGTTTCAGGGGTACAAGGTGCCGCCGGTACTCCTCTCAGGCGACCATCAAGCCATTGCCCGTTGGCGTCTGCAGCAGCAGCTGGTTCGAACCTGGCAAAGGCGGCCAGACCTGTTGGCCAAGCGCCCCTTGACCGCCGAAGAGCAGCAGTTGTTGGTAGAGGGGCTGGCGGAGCAGCACCCTCGTGTAAACGAAGCGGAGAAATAAAATGCTCGGCAAGCTTCTCAACCGTCTCCTGAATCGATCGCCCGTCTGCTGGCGTGGGATCCCCTCGACCCCAGTGCTGCTTCTGGTGGGAATGGCCTTGAGCTCGGTTCTGAGCGGTTCTGGGGTGGCCCTGGCCCAAAGCGGAAGTGTCAACGAGGCCATTCGCCGCGACAGCAATCCCCCTCTGTTGGATGGCACCAGCATCAACGTCAACGATCTCTTCCGGGCTGCCGACTTCCTCTCCCGCCAGAATGCTGCTTCCCGCTGGGACGGCAAGGCCAGCGTTGATGCTGCTGTGGAGCAATTTAACCAATCCCGCCGCCGCTCCCTCCCGCTTTCTCCCGGTTCCTTGGCACCTGAGCCCACCCCCACTCCCTAAGGTTGGATCCCATTCCCGGTAAATCTGTTAGGATCGCAAAGCCGATCCCGTGCCTGCTGAAATGCGGTACACCGTTTTCGGGATCCATTAGGAGAACACCGCCGTGGTTAAGAGCACCCCCTCCAGCAAAACCGATACGGAGCAGCGTTTGGATCCCGCCAGCCGGGGTCACTCCAAAGACAGTTCCACCGCACCCAAAGGGATCCTGGGTTTTATTCAAGAGACCCGCACAGAATTAAGCAAGATTGTTTGGCCGAGCCGCCGGCAATTGATCGGCGAGTCGGTAGGGGTCTTACTGATTGTGTTGGCTTTTGCTTCCTTCATCTACCTGGTTGATCAAGTGTTTGCTTGGGTAGCCACTCAGCTGTTCTTGTGATGTTCTGTCCTGAGGGGCAAGAGAGTCATGTTCAAGGATGGCTACAGGGAGGATGTGAGGTGATGAGGCCAGAGCAGCAGCGAAAACGTCGTGGGGGCCGTGTGGAGCACTTTGAGCCTGCAGACGCGATCCCGGAACCGGACGAGGGGGAAGGTCAAGAGCGTCGCAACCTGCGCTGGTACGCCGTGCAGGTGGCTTCCGGCTGCGAGAACAAAGTGAAGAGCACCCTGATGCAACGGGCGGCTGCTTTGGATGTGGCGGATCAAATTGTCGAGGTGGTGATCCCGAAGCGGACGGGCTTCAAGCTGGATCGATCCGGCAAGCGCCAGGAGCAAGAGGAGAAGATTTTTCCCGGCTATGTCCTGGTGCGCATGGACATGAACGACGACACTTGGATGGTGGTGAAAACAACCCCCAACGTGATCAACTTTGTCGGCACCGAAGAAAAGCGGGCCTACGGTCGCGGTCGGGGGCATGTTACACCGCGTCCCCTCAGCCAAAGCGAAGTCCAGCGCATCTTCAGCAGCGTCGAGGTGGAGGAAGTGCCCCTCAAAATCGACATGGCCCCTGGGGATCGCATCGAGGTGCTATCCGGCCCCTTCCAGGGTTTCTACGGCGAGGTGGTGGAGGTCAGCCCAGAACGGGGCAAGCTCAAGGCGTTGATCTCGATTTTCGGGCGCGATACCCCGGTAGAATTAGAGTTTGGTCAAGTGCGAAAAGAGGTGTAACTGCGTTTCATGGCTAAGAAGTTGGTGGCCGTGGTCAAGTTGGCCATTCAGGCGGGCAAGGCCACCCCCGCTCCCCCCATTGGCCCAGCCTTGGGTCAACACGGGGTCAACATCATGGCCTTTTGTAAGGAGTACAACGCCAAGACGGCGGATCAGGCCGGGATGGTGGTACCGGTTGAGATCTCTATCTTCGAGGATCGCAGCTTTACCTTCGTCCTCAAGACGCCGCCGGCTTCGGTGTTGATCAAGAAGGCTCTGGGCATTGAGTCTGGCTCCAGCGAGCCCCACAAAACCAAGGTGGGATCCCTGACCCGAGCTCAACTGCGCCAGATCGCCGAGCAGAAGCTGCCGGATTTGAATGCCCACGATGTGGAGGCGGCCATGAAAATTATTGCCGGAACTGCTCGCAGCATGGGGGTGACGGTGGTGGATTGATGGAGGGATCCCTTGCCCGGTCTGAGGTGTTCACGGTCTTGAAAAAGTTGTTCTAGCAAACCACTGTGGGGGAGAGAAGTTCTCGCCAGTACCCCGAGGAGAAACGATGGCTCGAAAGCTTTCCAAACGTATGCAGGCTTTGCGGGAGAAGGTGAAGCCCATTGCCTATGCTCCCGAAGCCGCTTTGGCCCTGATGAAAGAGACGGCCACCGCCAAATTTGAAGAGGCGGCAGAGGTTCACATCCGCCTGGGGATCGACCCCAAGTACGCCGACCAACAACTGCGCACCACTGTAGTCTTGCCCAGGGGCACCGGCCAAGAGATCCGGGTGGCGGTGATTGCCCGTGGCGAGAAAGTGGTGGAGGCCCAAAATGCAGGGGCGGATCGGGTTGGCTATGAAGACCTGATCGAGGAAATCAGCAAGGGCATGATGGATTTTGACCTTCTGATCGCCACCCCCGATGTGATGCCCCAGGTGGCTAAGCTGGGGCGGCTGTTGGGGCCGCGCGGCCTCATGCCTTCTCCCAAGGGGGGAACGGTAACCATGGATCTGGCCCAGGCGATCAAAGAGTTTAAAGCCGGCAAGCTGGAGTACCGGGCGGATCGCACCGGCATTGTGCATTTGATCTTCGGCAAGTGCAAGTTCCCCGTCGAAGCTCTGCTGGAGAACCTAAAGGCAGTGCAGGAGTCCATCGATCGCAACCGTCCCTCTGGAGCCAAGGGCAAGTATTGGCGAACCCTACACGTTTCTGCTACAATGGGGCCCTCGATTGAGGTTGATATCAATGCCCTGCGGGAGCTGAAGTCGGCGACCTAAGCCTGGCTTCGGCGCTGCGATGGGTTGAAAAGGGTTTGAGTGAGTGTAATTTGGAGGAGGATCCCGGCAGAACATCTTTCCCCAGTCGAATAGCAAGCCGAAGACAGCAGGTGCCCGCGGGCTTAATGTCCTGCCGAGGTTTGAGCGAAGTTCAAAGGGATCCCTTCTTGGATCGCTTTTGAGGGTGCGCTTATCTCCATGCGTCTCGGCTACGGCTGGGGCGCATTCTGTTTGGCAGAACCCAGATTCACCACCCGTTAACCCTGGGTGACCATTGACAACAAAGGAGGTGAGCGCATGGGCAAGCAACCTTTAGCGAAGAAAGCGGAGATCGTCGATAAAGTCCGATCCCTGCTGCAGGCCAGCCAAATGGTGCTGGTGATCGACTACAAGGGGCTGACCGTTGCGGAGATGGACCAACTGCGGGCAGAGCTGCGCAAGTCGGATTCGGTTTGCATGGTTGTTAAGAATACCCTGATGCGGCGAGCCATCGCCGACCAAAAAGCTTGGGCAGGGATCATTCCCTTTTTGGCGGGGCCGACGGCCTTTATCTTGATTCGGGGCGATATTTCAGCCGCCCTGAAGGCGTATCAAGATTTTGCCAAGCAAACCAAGAAAACCGAGTTCCGCGGTGCTGGCATTGAAGGGCTATCCCTGACCTTGGAGCAGGCCAAGGCCATCGCCGAGCTACCGCCCAAGGAAGTGCTCATGGCCCAAGTGGCGGGCAGCCTCAAGTCGGTGGCCACCGGCCTGGCGGTCGGGCTCAATGCTGTGCCCACGCAAGTGGCGCGCGGTATCCACGAGATCCCAGCCTCTCTGGGGCGGGCCATCCGGGCCATTGCCGACAAGGAGGCTGCCTAAAGGGCTTCGGTTCATCAGCCCAAACCTATGTCATCCATTCCATTACCCCTTAAGGAGAAACCATCATGCCTTCAGAGCGCGTTGCAAAGATTTTGGAAGAGTTGAAAGCCTTGAGCTTGCTGGAAGCTTCCGAGCTGGTGAAAGCCATCGAGGAAACCTTTGGCGTCAGTGCAGCAGCCCCAGCCGGCGGCATGGTCATGGCAGCTCCTGTGGCAGCGGCGGCGGCAGCTCCGGCGGCAGCCCCTGAGCCGGTGGAAGAGCAAACTGCCTTTGATGTCATCCTCGAGGCTGTGCCAGCCGACAAGAAGATCGCCATCCTCAAGGTGGTGCGCGAGTTGACCGGCTTGGGTCTGAAGGATGCCAAAGATCTGGTCGAGGCGGCTCCCAAACCCGTCAAAGAAGGGGTTGCCAAAGAGGAAGCCAACGACATCAAGAAGAAGCTGGAAGAAGCCGGCGCTACCGTCAAGATCAAGTAGTTCCAGTTACGAGGAGAGCGCCTCTCCCTGCTCTGACGAGGAATCTAATCAAGACTCTCAAACCCAAGGGGGGCTGCTCCGGCCCCTCTTTTGGGTCTGCCCGACCATTGGCGTGGGTTCGGGATCCCTGCTCCGCCGCGCTTCCACCTCTCCGTGAGCTTTCAAAAGGGCAGCCAGCTTGCGACGCATGACAATGCCGGGTTTATCCGTGAACATGTGCTGCTCCGCCTTGATATCAAGGGGAACATCGTAGTCGGTGCTTTCCAGAACCCATTGATCCTCAAGGGTTACCTGTCGATCGAAGGCGATGATACTCTCAGCACTCACCTCTGCTTCTGAATCGTTGCGCAAACAGAATTGCACCACCTGCGAGGTTTGGTCGTCGATGGGGGTAGCCGCTGTGAAAATGATGTGGATGAGGCCGTTGGGGTAGGTGATTTTGAGCTTGCGACCAAAAGGCATAAACCAGGTGCCCTCCAGGATACGCACTGTGCGATCCTCTGACATCCGCAAGTTTTGCTTCTGCAAGTCACTGTTGAACACCGGCAAAACAGAGGTGGCCCGAAGGCCGTACTCCAGCTCTTCAAGGCTGTCCAGATCTGGGGGGTACAGGCTCGGAGATCACCCCAAAGCTCTGCTGATGGACGAAGTGGGGATGGGCATTGTCAAAGGAGTTTTCCATCAGGCGCAGGCCAGCACATTTCCAGACCTCATAGAACTGATGAATTTGGCGAAACCGGGGATCCGCCACCTCTGAGATCTCGGGAATATCGGTCAAGGGATCCGCCAATGCCACCCAAACATAGCCATAGCGCTCTTGGCAGCGAAACCCCTCCACCTTGTAGGTGCGAGGGATGAAGTTGTCTGTAAGTTGGGGTACCTTCACACAGGTGCCAGAGCCGTCAAATTCCCAGCCGTGATAGGGGCAGCGGATGTGGCCATTGCAAACAACCCCTTTGGAAAGTTGGGCCGAGCGATGGCAGCAACGATCCAAGACGGCGCAAGGCTGCCCCAACTCATTGAGCCAAAGCACCAGAGGAGTCTTCAGCAGCGTGAAAGCTTGTGGGCCGGTTTCCAGGGCCGACATCGGGATCACGGGGTACCAAAACCGCCTCAGGACAGGTTGCTGGGTAACAAGCATAAACCCGCTCCACAAGCTCTAGTTCGGAGAATCATGAGCTGGCTTTTCGTGAGCCTAGGTGGCTCAAAGCACCGCCCCCCGTGAAAAAGATAGGCGTTGAAATGGCAGAAGTCCGTATAAGCCAACACAGCTTTGCCCTGGGCGCGTTTGTGCATCGATGGCTACCCCTCTGCCCGGGGATGGGCTATTGATCGAAGGAAGCAGAGAAGCGTCGGTGGGCTTCTGTTGGCATGTGGCTGTGAGGAAAGGTGGAAAGGTGCAAAACGAATTGAACCCCGCTCGAGATCCTTGTAGCGCAGGGATCCCGGCCCAACCTGCCGCAGAGCTCAGCTCTCTCGAACCAGAACCGGCTGCTGAGAGCCGGCCAAACCAACTGACGGATCCAGATCCTCGCCTCAGCCGTTCTCAACAAAAACGAGAGCAGGAACGCCGCTCCTTACCTTGGCGTCTGGGGCTGGCCAATGTGCTCTCGGCAGGGTTGCATTTCATCGCGTTGCATTTCATGGCGATGAGCTGGGTGGGTTGGCGGCCTGGGATCCCAGAGGAGGAGATAATCTCCTTTCAGTGGGTGGAGATGGCGGATGAGCCGCCCCCAGAGCCGCAGTGGATTGCGCCCGTCTCCGCCCGTGAGTCCGGTGTCTCTGAACCTCGGGATCACGTATCGGTGCGGCAGTCGCAAGTGCCCAGCCCAAGTGAAGAGGCCACTTCTGCGGCGGCACAGCCTTTGGTTGCCTCAGCCGCAGGGAGTCCTGTCCCTGAGATCCTTTCTCCGCCGACAAGGGAGCTTGAGGTGCCCCAGCCCGCCCGGAACTCTGCCTCTCCTCAGCAGCAGCCAGAGGCCAGGTTAGAAAATCTATCAGCGGGTTTAGCAGCTCTGGAGCAGGCAGTTGCCGATCACAATTGGGCAGAGGCGCTACATCTGACGGAAGAATGGCTGGATCGCTGGCCTCTGTCCTCTCTGCAGCGCCAGCAACTGCAGGACTATCGTCAGCATCTGCAAAGCCTACTGGCTACCTCCTCGGCAGCAGCAGTGGAGACCAAATCGGCTCAGATCTCTCCTGCTCAATCCCTCAAGCCTCAACCCGAAAGAGCAGCAAGTTCTCCTGAGGTTTTGCCACAACCCTACCTGTCGGCTCCAGCGGATCCGCATCCAACTTTGCCCTCTCCAGAGCCGATCGCAGCCCCGTTGGAAGAGCCTTCTCCCACCTTGCCCCCGACTTTTCCTACCGGATCCCACAGCTCCAGCCTTGGTCGCACCAGTGGGATCGAGTCCTCTCAGGCAGGCCCACCCAGCCTAAATGCCACCGCCGATCCGGATTGGGGAGACTACTTGGCTCAATTTCAAGAAAGGGTTCGCCAACACTGGATGGTACGGCGGGCATCCGGCTCCTACGTAACAGTGGTGCAGGTGCGTCTGGATCGACAGGGATCCCTGCGGGAACTGCGCCTGCAAACCCCCTCAGAAGATCCCCTGTTGGATGCAGCCGTGCTCAGTGCCATCCAGCGCTCAGCTCCCTTTCCGCCTCTGCCCGAAAGCTATGTTGGCGAAGAACTGATGCTGGAAATTAACGTGTTGAGCGGATCCCTGCAGGCTGGCTCAACCCAGAATCCGAGAAACTAGCTCGGATCCTCAGGCAGGGCTACAAGCCCTTCTCGGAGAAGTTCGGACTTCAATCCCAGGTGGGTTCCGAGTGTCGGCAATGGCCTAGGCCATAGATTTGCGGCGGTTGCGCCGGACGGCTACCGCTTTGCGCTTGCGCTTTTCTAGGTTGGTTTCAAAGTGCCGATGGTTGCGCAAGTCCCGCAAAATGCCCGCCTTAGAAACCTGACGCTTGAAGCGACGCAGCGCAGATTCGATCCCTTCGTTTTCGCCAATCGTCACTTGGGTCATAGGAAAGACATCTCCTCCGTCAATCAAATGGGTTTGGTTACAACAGGGATCCCTATCGTGACATACTCCCGACTCCGACTGCTGGCGGTACGGAGCGGGCTTCTCGCTTCATTGGGGAGCTAGTGCAAGAACCCTCCACGAGCAGACACGGGATGCCCCACCGCGTAGCTGTACCAGATTCCGGCAATGCCGTTTTGCACAGCCAGGTTGATTATAGAACAGGGGATGTCCGCCTTTCATTCCGACCCTCGTCCTACGGACAGAGGGCGGGGCTTCAAGGACTCCGTCCCGCTAGCGCGAACGGCGGCCTAGCTAAACGATCGCCACACCACTGCTTGCTGCCACAGTTCGTGTTCACTGCGCCCGGCTGCCAAAGTTGAGCCCCGCAACCACCTCACCTTCCCTCAAATTGACAACGAATGAAGCAGTTGTCCCGGTGGGGGGTGGAGGGGAGGGTGGTGCTGGAGTTGGGCTGGGGGCACTGCCGATTACCGATTGCACAAAACCGGCGAAGCTAGACACCCGCGTATACACCCCATAGAAATTGGGCTGGGCGCAGCCGATGCCAAAACTGGTGATTCCGGCCAGGGCAAAACCCGTGCCACTGGACACAATCAAAGGCCCACCGCTATCAGCCTGACACGTATCGACTCCTCCCTGGGGAAAGCCGGCGCAGAGCATAGTATCCAAAATGGTGCCATTGTAGGATTGGGGCGCGTTGCACACCGCATTGGAGACGATGGGAACGGTGGCCTGCTGCAAATCTTGGGGAAAGCCGCTGGGTTCTTGATCCAGGGCGCGGGGGAAGGTAGCTCCCCAGCCGAGGATGGTGGCGGCAGTGCCGGGGGCTGTCAGGTTGGTTTGGTTGGGCTGCACCAGCGGCAGGGTAGGCAGGGCCACTGGCCGAGAAAGGCGCACCAGGGCAATGTCGTTCCCCCCAAGTTTCCCCACCTGGGGGTTGTAGCCGGGGTTGAGGACAATTTGCGCGGCGCGAATGCGTTGGCCGGCACCGATTTGCAAGACGGTGGTACCCAACAGCAGATCCAGATTTTGGGCACTCACTACCTGGTTGCCTTGTTCGTCGAAAAAACAATGGGCAGCGGTAACTACCCACTCCGGCGCGATCAGGGATCCGCCGCAAAACTGCGCTTGAAAAGGATCCGGCTCAGCCGCCCTCAGCAAAGCCACCATCCAGGGAAAGGCCCCTTCGGGAGCAGGACTGCCGCCCACAATCCGCTCCAGCCCCAAGCCTGAGCGCGGCGTGGTGAACACTCGCCCCGGGGGCAAAAGGGCAGTGACGCGGTAGGTGCCAGGGGGCAAGTTGGAGAAGCGAAAGTTACCGCTGGCATCGCTGACGGTGCTGGGCTCCCCCGGGTCGAGGCGGCCATTGCCGTTTAAGTCCAAAAACGTGGCGATGCCCGGCAGCCCCGGCTCCCCCGGATCCCGCAGCCCATCGCCGTTGAGATCGTCGAAATGGGATCCCTCAATTCGTCCTGTGGGAGGAGCTGAGACTGGGGGAAGCGGGCGACTGGAACCCCCGCCGCCACAGGCGCTTATGCTCAGGGCCAGACACAACCCCAGCGGAATAGACCAAGAGCGAGCCAAGCCCAAGGAGGAATGGGATCGCGAGAGATGAGGCATGGTCAGATTCTCCAAAGCCAGCCGGTTATGCCAGCCAAGGATATCCTACCGGCGAAGCCTAAAGATTGCGCAACCGGGAGAACTTCTCCCCGCGGCCGGCTCTCCCGAGTTGCCCCAAGACCCCAATGCCCACTTTTGCCTCTTGCCGCCCGTGCACCTGGGCAGTAAAACCAGGGTGGGAGGGTGTGTGGCAGATGAATATCGCGGTCTTGGGGTTCAAAGGGGGCGTGGGCAAAACCACCACAGCGGTGCATTTGGCCCTCTACCTTCAGCAAAAACAAGGGGCAGCCCCTTTGGGTGGGTCGGGGATGGCCCTGTTGATCGACGCCGATCCCAATCGCTCGGCCTCTCGCTGGGCAGAACGGGGATCATCCTTTCCTATCAAGGTATTGGCCGGGGATCCCACCACTCCCACGCCCACAGGCTTTCAGCACACGGTGATCGACACCCCTGCCCGTCCCACCCCGGAACAGTTACACGCTCTGGCGCAGCGGTGTGATCTGCTGCTTTTGCCCTGTTCCCCGGATGCCTTGGCTCTAGATGCCTTGATGCTGACCGCCAAGGCCCTAGACCGGTTGGGGGCAAAGCACTACAAGGTCTTGCTGACGCTGGTTCCCCCCTGGCCCAACCGAGATGGAGCGGAGGCCCGCAACTTTCTCAAGCAAGTCGGGATTCCTCTCTGCCACCATTCCATTCGCCGCACGGTGGCTTTTCAACGGGCTGCTCTGGAGGGGGTCTGTGTTCACGAGATCCCAGAGCCGAGAGCCAAACAAGCTTGGTCAGACTACGTTGCTGTGGGGGAGGAAATCTCGTCATGAGCAAGTTTGAGCGCCTTCTCGACCGGCAGCCAGAGGGGATCCCGGCCCGACCCGCCCCGAAAAAGCTGAGCGCCCAAGCCTACAAGATTCCAGAACCCAAGCCGACCCTCGAGCAACCGGAAGCAGGCGCCAAGCCCAACAGCTCTGAGTACGTCAAATTGACGGCCTACATCCCCAAAGAGACTCACCGAGCCGTGAAGCGCATCCTGTTGGAATCGGATCAAGATCTTTCGGAGCTGATCGAGGCGCTGCTCAGCCAGTGGCTGCGTTCTCAGTCGGGAAAGGTTTGAAACCAAAATCTGGGGAAGGGGGGCATCGCGGACCCCACAGCCGCATAGGATCCCGCTGTCGGGGATCGGAGGGAGCACACAGATTCCAGATCAGAACCAGATAAGAATAAGATGAAGGGGCGTGAGGCAGGGATCCCCGAACGCGAGGTGGGGCCGTTCGCAATAGCGGGACGGAGTCCTTGGGCAAGTTGCGCGAGGGGAAGTCTGCGTTGGGAGGACGTCACGCTCTTTCAGGGGTAAAGGGATCCTTTATGCAAGCCATCACCTTGCTCGGCTCCACCGGCTCGATTGGCACCCAAACTCTGGACTTGGTGGCCCAGTATCCAGAGCGTTTTCAGGTTGTTGGCCTGACCAGCTACAGCAACGTCGCCCTCTTGGCCGAGCAGGTACGGCGGTTTCGGCCCCAGATGGTTGCCATTGGCCGGGAAGAACTGCTGCCGGAGCTGCGGTCGCTGCTGACCGGGATCCGACCGCTGCCGGAGTTGGTGGCCGGAACGGAGGGGCTGTGTCAGGTGGCGGCTCACCCGGCGGCCCAGCGGGTGGTGACGGGGATCGTCGGCTGCGCCGGTTTGTTGCCAACCCTGGCGGCCATCCGTGCCGGCAAAGACATTGCCCTGGCCAACAAAGAAACCCTGGTGGCAGGGGGGCCGGTGGTGCTGCCCTTGGTGCGGCAGTACGGGGTGAACCTGATCCCCGTCGACTCTGAGCATTCGGCCATTTTCCAGTGTTTACAGGGGGTGCCCGCGGGATCCCTGCGAAGAATCCTGTTGACTGCCTCGGGTGGCGCCTTTCGGGATTGGCCTGCCGAAAAATTGGATCAGGTCACCCTGGCCGATGCCCTCAAGCATCCCAATTGGGTGATGGGGCGCAAAATCACCATCGACTCGGCCACCCTGATGAACAAGGGCCTGGAGGTGATCGAGGCCCACTGGCTCTTCGGCCTGGACTACGACCACATCGACATCCTCATCCACCCGCAGAGCATTGTCCACTCCCTGATCGAGCTGGCCGATACCTCGGTTCTGGCCCAGTTGGGCTGGCCGGACATGCACCTGCCCATCCTCTACGGCCTCAGTTGGCCGGAACGCCTGGCCACCCCCTGGGATCCCCTCGATTTGGTCAAGCTGGGATCCCTCACCTTTAAGGCTCCGGATCACCGCAAGTACCCCTGCATGGAGTTGGCCTATGCCGCTGGACGGAGGGGGGGAACGCTGCCGGCAGTGTTGAATGCGGCCAACGAAGCGGCGGTGGCCCTGTTCTTGCAGGAGCGCATCCGTTTTTTGGATATTCCCCGTCTCTTGGAGCGGGTTTGTGAGCGGCATCAAGTCATTGCCGATCCCAGCCTGGAGGACATTTTGCAGGCAGATGCCTGGGCACGGCGGGAAACGGCGCAACTGGCCCAGCAAGCCCCGGCTCAGGTTCTGGTCTGATCCCTACCGGGGGGATCCGGCTGAACGCTAGAGTGGAAGAGGATGCAGGGAGCAAGTGAGTGACCGGATCGGGATCCCATCTCCGACAATTGGCCCATTATCTGCGCCCCTATCGACGACAGGTGGGGTTGGGCATTGGATCCCTGCTCCTGGTCAATGGCCTGGGGGTGTTCCTGCCCTGGTACGTCAAGCTGGTCATCGATGACCTCAGCCAGAACCTGCCCACTTTGTCGGCCCGGCGCATTGCCCTTTACGTCTTGACGGTGCTGGTCGTCTCCAGCCTGATGATGGGCATTCGCATTGCCTCGCGGGTGTGGATGTTTGGGGTGGGACGGCAGGTGGAGTTTCACCTCAAGCAAGCCATCTTCGAGCATTTGCTCACCCTGCAGCCTTCCTACTTTGCCCAGCAGACCATTGGGGACATTCTCACCCGCATCACCAGCGATGTGGAAAACATCCGCCGCCTGTTGGGCTTTGCCCTACTCAATTTGGCCAACACGATCTTCGCCTATGCCACCACTCTGCCCGCCATGTTTGGCATCGAGCCCCGTCTGAGCACCTTGGCGCTGTCGGTGTTTCCGGTGATGTTGGTGCTGGTGAAGTTGAGCAGCAACCGCCTGCAGCAGGAGCAGCTCCAGGTGCAGCAGGAGTTGGCAGATCTGAGCGATCTCATCCAAGAAGATCTGAACGGCATCACCGTCATCAAGGTATACGGCCAAGAACAGCACGAGCAGCAGGGGTTTCGCCGCCAGAACCAGCGGCTGCTGCAGGCCAATTTACGCTTAGCCCTCACCCGCAACTTGCTCTTCCCCTCTTTGGTGGCGCTGGTCAGCCTCAGTTTGTTGCTACTGCTGGCGGTGGGGGGGCCGCAGATTGCGGCAGGGACGCTGACCATCGGGGATTTTTCGGCCCTCACCCTCTATGTGGAACGGTTGGTATTTCCCACCGCCCTGCTGGGCTTCACCATCACGGCCTACCAGCGGGGGCAGGTCAGCTTGGAGCGGATCGATGCTCTGTTGGGGGTAGAACCCACCATCCGAGACGCCCCAGGCGCTTTGCCGTTGCCTCTGGAAAAGGTGCAGGGTCGCCTCGAGGCCAGAGGTCTCGCGTTTGCCTTCGCCGGCCCTGCGGCAGCTCCGGCTCTAGAGGATTTGCACTTTTGCATAGAACCGGGCCAGATGGTGGCGGTGGTGGGGCCGATTGGGGCGGGCAAGTCCACTCTGGCCAATGCCCTTCCTCGGCTGCTGGAGATCCAGCCGGGGCAACTGTTTTTGGATGGGCAGGATATCACCCAGATTCAACTGGGATCCCTGCGCCGGGCCATCGCCTATGTGCCCCAGGAGAGCTTCCTGTTCAGCGCCACGGTCCGGGATAACATTCGCTACGGCAAGCCGGATGCCGAAGATTGGGAGGTGGAATGGGCTGCCAAAGCCGCCCACATCCACGCCGAGATCCTCAACTTCCCCAACGGCTACGACACTCTGGTGGGAGAGCGGGGCATCACCCTCTCCGGTGGCCAGCGACAGCGGGTGGCCCTGGCTCGGGCTTTGCTGGTGGATGCTCCCATCTTGATCCTGGATGACTCTCTCTCCAGTGTGGATAACCAGACGGCCCAAGCCATCCTCCGCCATCTGCGTCGGCTCACGGCCCAGAAAACGGTGATCTTCATCACCCATCGCCTCACGGCTGCGGTGGAGGCCGATCAGATTTGGGTGATGGACAAGGGCCGCCTCGTGCAGAAGGGATCCCATGCCGAATTGCTGGCGGACGAGAAGGGCCTCTACGCTTCTCTGTGGGCCAAGCAAAAGCTGGAGGAAGCCCTGGCCTAATTTGACGGCGGCAATCCCTGGCCGCTACCCTAACCGGCAAAGCTGTGGGGAGTGGCAACGATGGAAACTGCTGGGATCACTTTGTCCAAATTGCTCCACCAAGCTGGGATCCAGCCTCAATTGGCCCAGGGATCCTTGGAGGGGGTGCAAGTCTGGGGCCTCTGTGCCGACTCCCGCCAGGTGCAGGCCGGGGATCTCTTTCTGGGGATGCCGGGATCCCGCGTGGATGGAGGTAGCTTCGTGGCCCAAGCCCTGGCGGCAGGGGCAGTGGCGGCCCTCATTTCCCAAGAGGCGTGGGAGAGCGTCAGCGGAGAGGCTGGATGGGGAAGTCAGCCCGTCCTGGTTTTGCCTCGCGCCAGCCTGAACAGGGCCGTGGCCCAGGTGGCGGCGGCTTTCTATGGTTTTCCCGCCCGTCAACTGACCTTGGTGGGGGTAACGGGCACCAACGGCAAAACCACCACCACCCATCTCATTGAACATTTGGTGCAGGCTGCCGGTCGCTCCACCGCTTTGCTGGGCACTCTGTACAACCGCTGGCCTGGCTATAGCGAAGTGGCCTCCCACACCACCCTTTTTCCGCCTGAACTGCAGCGCAGCCTCAGGGAAGCCCAGAGAGCCGGGGCGGAGGTGGCGGTGATGGAGGTGAGCTCCCATGCTCTCGCTCAAGATCGGGTGTGGGGATGTTCCTTTGCCGCTGCCGTCTGGACCAACCTCACCCAGGATCACCTGGACTTTCACCAGACGCTGGAGAACTACTGGCAGGCCAAGGCCACCCTCTTCCGACAGGAGTATCTCCAAGGGCGGGCGGTGATCAACGCCGACGATGCTGGGGGACGGCGGCTCTTGCAAGCCATTCGGCCCGATCTGCAGCCCTGGGCCTACTCGCTGCAGCCTCTGGAAGGGATCCCCGGCCTCTGGCCCAGCAACGTTCAATTGCACCCCAACGGCTTACAGGCGACCCTGCACACCCCTGCGGGCACGTTTGCCGTGGAGGCCCCCCTGGTGGGATCCTTCAACCTGGCCAACCTGCTGGCGGCGGTGGGGGTAGCCCTGCACTTGGGGATCCCTGTCGAGATCATCCAGTCGGCCCTGCCCCACTTTCCGGGCGTACCGGGGCGGATGGAGCGGGTGACCCTGCCGGGGCAGGATATCGCGGTAGTTGTGGACTACGCCCACACCCCCGACGGCCTGGAAAACCTGCTCAAGGCCCTGCGATCCCAGGTGCAAGGGCAACTTATCTGCGTCTTTGGCTGTGGCGGGGATCGGGATCGGGGCAAACGACCGCAGATGGGCCGCATTGCCGCCACCTGGGCCGATCAGGTGATCGTTACCTCCGACAACCCCCGCACCGAAGATCCCCAGCAGATCCTACGGGATATTTTGGCCGGGATCCCTGGATCCCCCAGGGCGGTGGAGGTGGATCGGCGGCAGGCCATTCGCCTGGCCATCCTCGCAGCCCAGCCAGGGGATACGGTGGTCATTGCCGGCAAAGGCCATGAGGACTACCAGATCCTGGGCACCGAGAAGATTCACTTCGACGACCGAGAAGAAGCCCGCGCCGCCCTGGCCCTGAGGGAAAAAAGCCGGGGGTGAGGCTAACGGGAGCGGTGCTGCAGCATCAGCTCCACGAACTCGCGGAAGAGGTGATCGGCGTCGTGGGGGCCGGGGCTGGCTTCCGGGTGATACTGCACGGAAAACAGGGGCAGGTGACGGTGGCGGATCCCGGCTACGGTGTGGTCATTCAAGTTGAGGTAGCTGATCGTGACCTCATCGGCAGGGATCGAGTCGGCATCCACCGCAAACCCGTGGTTTTGGCTGGTGATCTCCACTTGCTTCTCCAACCCGCAAGGGTGGTTGAGGCCGCGGTGGCCAAACTTGAGCTTGTAGGTGGATCCCCCTAGGGCCAAACTGAGAATCTGATGGCCCAGGCAGATCCCAAATAGGGGCTTCCCGGTTTGCAGCAGCGCTTGCGTGGTGCGGATGGCAGTCGTCTCAGCGGCGGGATCCCCTGGCCCATTGGAGAGGAAGATCCCATCGGGGTTGTAACTCAAAATCTGCTCCGGGCTGGCATTGGCCGGCAACACCATCACCCGACAGCCATAGCGGGTAAGGCGGCGCAGAATGTTGCGCTTAACGCCGAAATCCAAGGCCACCACCCGCAGGGGCGGCTCCGGCACTGGGATCCCTTGGCTGCGGCCATAGTCCCAATCGGCAGGCGTAGGCTCCAGCCACTCGTAGGGTTGGGGAGTAGTAACTTCCGCCACCAGGCTCAACCCCTGCATGGAAGGAGCCTGGCGCACCCGCTCCAACAAAACCTGGGGATCCAAAGTCTCCGTGGAAAGGGCCCCGTTCATCACCCCCTGAGAGCGCAGCCGCCGTGCCAAAGCCCGCGTATCTACCCCAGCAATGGCCGGGATCCCATATCGTTGCAGGTATTCGGGGAGGGTGGATGTAGCCCGCCAGGAGCTGACCATGCGAGACACATTGCGGGCAATCACCCCCGCGACTTGGGGCCGAGCCGATTCTTCGTCCAGCTCATTGACTCCGGTGTTTCCCAGCTCCGGACAGGTGAAGGTAACCATCTGCCCCCGGTAGCTGGGATCGGTGATCACCTCCTGGTAGCCGGTCATGCCCGTGTTAAACACCACCTCGCCCACCGCCGTGCCCGGCGCCCCAAAAGACCAACCGGCAAAGGAAGTGCCATCCGCCAGCACCAGCAAAGCAGGCTGACGAGCCTGCCAAGGAAAGGTTTTTTCCTGAAGGATTGGGGAAGAAGGGGCCATGCGCTACCCAAAAACATCGGCCTGACCATCCTACCCCCTTTCAAGGAGGTTGCAAGGCTGGCTAGTCTTCCGCATATGCTCCGCCCGCACAAGCCGGGTCGTTGTCCTTGCGGATAGTGCCTATCAAGGTGCTCACCACCACGCAGCGGTTTTCTCCCTGAGAGTAGGTGCTGCTGACTACAAAGCGACCCAGTTGACGGGCGCGGCCATCGGATTCAAAAACCGCCCTTCCGTCATTGAAGGTGTTGGCTACAGTTACAAAATTGTTCAGGCGTAGCCGCTGACAGGGGGTAGGTTCATCGCAGAGGCCCTCCTCATCCTGGATAACCAGAGTCGGCACGTTTGGCTCTGAATTGTCCACCCCCACCACCCAAGCTCGGCCCAGGAGAGAAGCCCTGGCGTTGGTGCGGGCAGTGCGCAAGGCTCGCTCCACCCTGTTCTGCGCATCCTCAAGCTGGATCCGCGCCCAGATGTTGATCCCAGAAGGAACCGCCAGCACGGCCAGGATGCCGATGATGACCACCACCGCTAGGACTTCTGTCAGCGTAAAGCCCCGGGATCGAAAAGGCTGAGCTCGGCCAATTGCTTTTTTCTCCAAGGCCAACATGGTGGACATTCCCCCTAGGAGAGCTGACGGTTGATAACACCGCGGGCAAGAACCCGTGTTTGCATTGGCAGCAAGTAGCGCGACACCTCTGAGATATCGACGCTGGTGGCATTTCGGATGTAGCGACGGAAAAGGCCAGGGTTGGCCCGCTCCATGGCCGTGGCGGTGATGTTGATGATCACATCCTGCGGTCGGTCAGCACCGGGGCTTTGCCGCACGCAAACGTAGAAGCCCACGTCGTTTTGGTTATTTCCCAACCCCGAGAAGGTGACGCCGTTGGGTCTGCCGCCGCCAAAGGCATAGCCCTGCGGGCAGAGGGGCGCAACCTGCGGACTTCCCTCCCGGCTGCTGAAGATGTTGGAGACCAAAGTTGTCAGGCGGGGGCCATCTGCCCTGCCGGCAATGGGGATTTGGCGCGCTCGAGCTTGCTCGGAAGGCCAAGCAAGGAAACCATCTCGGAACGGATCGGGATCCTCAACAAAGAACGGGCTGCGACCGGCGCAGTTGTTTTGACCCTGAATGTTGAAGGGTCGCAATTCAAAACGGTCGATCCGCGCGTTGCCTTCCCAGGGAGTGCGCCCCGTTGGGTTGCCGGCGTTGTTGTAGTTGCGGCGTAGGTAGTACACCACCAGGGTGTAGATGCCGCGGCGGCTGACAAGAGTGTCCCAATCCGCATTTCTACCGTTCTGATCGCGCGGAAACCCGGGAGGTGGCTGGTCTGGTAGGGTAGCATTGCCTCTTCGAATATCTTGCAAGTTGGGGTTGCCCGCGTAGCATCCCTGCGGGATCGGCTCCAACTTCCAAAAGGCAACAACCGGGATAGCGTCATCGGGTCGGCGGATCCAGCCCGGCGCGTAGAGCCGTTGAATGACATCCGGGATCCCATCTCCGGGGGGCTGTTGAGGGTCACTGGGCCGTTCGGTGTCGTTATAGATGTAGAGAGCCTCCGCCAGATCTTGCTGGATATATTCCATGGCCTGCGTCAGCTCCGCCTGCACCTGGGTGCGGCCCGTCTCTTCCCGATCCAGCCGCATCGTCTCAACGACGATCATCCCCGTGGCCAAGAGAAAGATGGAGGCAATCAGCAGCGAGACCAACAGCTCAATGAGGGTAAACCCTCTGCTCTTACTGGGTCTGCGGCGAAAAATCTTGAAAAACATAGGGAAACACCCCCATCTTCTCAACAGGTTTTGCGGGAAGGAACTTAGGCTCTACCTCACGGTGCAACAGGATTAACAGGCAGGGGGAAAGCCCGGCACCTCTCGATGGGATTCTCGCCTCTGGCAATGGCTATCTGCCGGCAAACATCTCCCAAGTTGGCGGCGGGGTTAATTTCTACAAATGAGGTGGCCATGGGAAAGAGCCAGACATCGGCATTGGCCAAGTTCTGGCTGGCCGAAGCCAACTCCGTTCCCAATCCAGGCAGCGCTTGGCGAGTGGTCGGGTCGAAAGAAAAGCGATGGTAAACCCTCACCCCCATGCGAAAGCTGCAGGGAACCCCCTGAATGACCCTGTTTTCGCGCCGGTCAATGCAAGGTGCCCCCGCGTCGCGAAAGGTTTGGATGACGTATTCTTCGGAGTTACGCCCCGGCACTTGAACTTGGGCCAAGCGAATGGAATAGTTGGCCCCATCTGTGTTCATATTGGTGGGAGGTGGGGTATTTGCCAGCGGGTTGGCTCCCACCCTGGGCAGACGGGCCAGTTGAGCCGGATTCTGAAAAGCGCGCGGGTTGGCGGACAGCTCGATATCCACCAGAGTGCGGATGCGATCCACCTCCTCCTGGGCCAGGCGGTTGGCCAACTCTACCCTCTCGCTCATAGCCCGCCGGTAGGCAATCACGGCGAGAGTAGGGGCCAGGGCGGTCATGGCCAAGGCCACGATGATCACCGAAGCCAGCACCTCGATGAGGGTGAAGCCCTCTGCTTGTTGTTGCCGCCAAAGCCGTCCTTTGCTCATCGATCCCTCCCTTAGCCCACTCTGCTCCTACCTCGAATCTACCCCTGGCTTGGGGAGTCGATATCAGTTGAACTCATTACAGCCTCCAATCCGAGCAGCCGCCTGCAGGGGCACATCTGGCTGAGCTTGCAGCCCGCAGCGCAGCCGCCGCACGTACGGATCTTGTGGATCCAACTCCCGCAAGAACTCAGTGCGGGCATTGGAGGGGAATTGGAAGCGAGCCGACACCGCGCTGGGACGACGGGCAATTTGCAGGCCCACATCGTAGCCGAAGCGGCGGTTGGGTGGGTAGTAGTAGTCGTAGCCCCGCACAAAGGTTGGATCGGCTACCAGATCGGGTGGCTCAAAGCTGTGCTGCAGGAAGGGGCCGGTAGCATAGGTGCTGTAGTTGAGCTGGATCATCGAGCCGCTGAAGAAGAGGTTGGTATTTCTCCACAGCTCGTTGAGGCGCAGGAAGTTGTGCATGCCCCCGCCCGTCTGATCCAGCCGAGACGGGATCACACCGCTGATGGCAATGGCATTTACCCGCGTTTCCCTGGCCGGCTGGAGCTGCCGGTTTTGGGTGCCGTTGTCGTTGCGGCGGCGCTGGTTCAAGTCGGCTGCGGCTGGGGCCAGCTCCTGGAAGCGCGGGATCGGAATGGGCCGACGGGTCACCTCGTCCAGGATCACCCCCAGCACGGGGTTGCTGCCGGCAAAGCCAGTGGGAGTCTTGTTCAGGTCCAGGGTGAACGGCTCCACATCCACCCAGACCAGGCCATCGCCATCGCCGCCGTTACGGTCGATCTGAACCTGGATGGTGTTGCCGTTGGGCTTGACGTAGAAGCAGAGGCCATTGCGAATATCTTCACTGCCCTTGTGGTTAATGTAGTATCCGTCCGCATACTTGGACGCGGGAGTGTAGGCTTGGGTCGCGGCGCTTTTGTTGACGCGGGCGTAAGGGTTGAGCGCCATCTGGGGTTGGATCTCTAGCTCTGGCCGATCCGGCAAGTCTAACCCAAACAGTGGATCCCGCTCCAAAACATTTGAAGGCTCCTCCGGATCCCAAATGCCATTCTTGTTGAGATCCTCGAAGGTAGGATCGGCACCTTTAGGAGAGGTACGCAGAGTGCTGGGTCGGCTGTCACCGGTGTAGGCGGTGTACTTGAAGCGGTCGTTGAAGTTGGGGCGAAACACCCCCGGTACCCAGAAGCCACCGTCGGTGGGAGTGACCTTTTCTTCTGAGTCACAGCGAACAGTTCCATTGGGATTGAGCAATCGCCGCCGCAGTTGCCGCGCCCAGTCGTCGGTGCCTAGGCTAAGAGTTCCGGAAATCGGAGAAGCACCACTCTCGGCAGGGCGAATGCCGGGTTCTTTGCTGGGGTTGGCGATCTGGCTGGAGAGCAAATTGCCTCTCAGTCCGGCGCGGGCAGCATAGGCGGGCTCACCAAACATCCAATTGAAGGCCGCCTGCAGAGCCTCGGCAGGGTTGGGCCACTTGGGCGGCTTGGGCACCCCTGCTTTCACTTCCAGCACCGGGGAAAGCTCCGGCTGCAGAGCAATGGTTACGCCCTCGGCAGGAGCCGCAGCCACCGTATTCACGCTGATGGTCTCCGGCTCCGGATCGGCCTCGACTGCCTGAATGGGGCGCAGCTCCACCGTGTTGGGCTTGGCTGCCATCCACTCGCCCAAGGGGCTCTTGCCGGGAGCCTCAGGGGCAAAGCTCTGTGACCCACAGGGCTTGCCGGTACAGGTAATCGTCTGGCTCTCGGTTTTGTTGGCCGGACAGGTGGGGCTGTTATTGGGGCCTTTGGTGCCAGTACGGGTTTGGTTGAGCGGCTGGCTAGTGCCGCAGGCAATGGTAAGACTGCTACAGTCAGGAGTCCAAGGCCCAAAGGTGTAGTCATTGCAAATGGCCGGGCAGGTGACCGTTTGGGTTTCTATAGTAGTGGTGGTTCCGCAGCTCGACGTGCAGGTCTTGGTGCGGGTTTGGGTCACTTGCAGGCCGCCGTTGGCCACCGTACACTGAGGAGTCCAGTCTGTGTAGGTGCAGGTAGCCCCCGGAGGCTGGCAGGTAAAGGCTCGGGTTTCGGTTTCGGTGAAGGGGCTTTGGCTGCGACAGAGCGGCGTTACCGTGCGGCTGCGGCTCTGCGTAATGGTAGCCCGGCTGCACTGCTGCTGCGGGGTACACTGAGGCGTCCAATCTGACCAAGGCCCGTAGTTGTACTGAGGGTAGCAGGTGATCGTCCGAGTTTCCCGCGGTGGCGGAGTGCCAGGGCAACCGTCAGGCAATCTGGCAGTTCTGGTTTGGGTAATAGTGGTTTGCTGACAGATGTTGGGGTCACATGCAGGAGTCCAGCCTGTCCAGATGGGATCGCAGTTGAGGGGGGTTGCGCAGGAGCGCTGATAGGGATCTTTCCTCTCATCGAGCCTCCTACCCTCGATTGGATCCGGCTGGCAAGGTTTGTTCACCCCCTGCAGCGGCTTCAGGTAGCGCAGGTCGTAGTTTTCTAGATCGCTGCCATCGCGAGTGGCAAAGCGCAGGAAGGCATCGCCGGTATTTTCGTAGGTCTGGATCTCCACCAAGTAGGGCGAGGGCTGGGATGGATCCGCGCACTCCAGCTCTAATCGCAGGGTGACCAGGTTACCGTTGCCGCCGCTATCCTGCCTATCCTGCCAGGCTTCGGCACCCGCAGCATTGGGCCCTAGGCTGAGCGAAGTTCCGTTCCAGGCTCCATGGTTGACAAAAGTGGCATTGGAGCCGTCCCGCCGTCGAATGATCAGCCGCGCGCCATCGTTGCTGAAGAGACGGTAGCTCTGTAGGCCAGGCCAACGGGGATACAGCTGCCCTACCCAGCGCACCACGAAGAAGTCGTTGCCGTTGTTGTTGCCATTTGGCCCGCCCCCACTTCTACGCCGCCAGCAGGAGCGCTGGAAGTTGAAGTGACTTGGAAAGTTGAGGTCATCCGCGTCGATGGGCCGGTTCGGCAGGCTGTTGTTGCCATCGGGCTCCCCACAACTGGGCATCCAGAACCAATCGCCGCGATCCCGCCGATCGGGGCTGCCAGGCGGTAGTGACAAACGGCAGCGGGGCTGCAGAGCGTCAACCAATGTGCCGTTGCAGCTGAGATTGTCGTACAGCCGCCGTTTGAAGGGGGAGCGCGAGTCTATGCTGTTATCGCTGCCAAAAAAGTACTGGAAGCCTCCCCAAGAGGGGAAACCGCTACCGCTGCGGGCAAAGGGGGCTAGGTTGGTCGGGTTATCGATAGCATTGCGCACGCAGGCCCAGCGTTGGTTGTCGGTGCCACTTGGATTACAGGTAGGCGCATTGGTGGTATAGCCATTGTTGTACTGACCAATGGCGTCAGGTACTCCTTGCGCCGGGAACACCGGATCCGGCCAGCGCACTGCCCGCAGGTAGGGCAGGTTGGCATCTTGAGCGTCTGAAGGCAGGGGGCCTACTACCTGGTCAATACGGTTGGTGGCAAACCCTGTGTTGCGGTTGTACCGGTTCTGCGGGTTGCTCAGCCAGCCGTTGTAGTACTCGGCCAATAGGCCACCGCCTCCTTCAGGCTCGGGGCAAGGCCCAAGTGGAGCCACCAGCAGCCAGCGGGAGGTATCCAGCACCGGGTTGCCCAAAGCCGAGATGCGCACCCCAAAGTTGGCATAGCCCGTATCGGGTGCCCGCAAGAGCCGCACTTCGGGCACGCCCAGCCCTGCGGTTCGGTCAGCTTGACCGGAGCTGGCATCGGTACTGTTGCGGCGGGCAAAGATGGTGTCGCGGGCAAACACATCCGGCCAACCCGGTTGGTTGGTATTGTCACCCAGGTTCTGGGCCCCGTTCGTGTTGTCAAAGCGCAGAACCCCAGCACCATCTCTGTTGGGATCCGGAGCCGGCCAGTTGTTGCCTCGGATCACCAGCGCTTGGTTGAGGAAGGAGGTGTTGGCTCCTAAGTTACTTCCGCTGCAGCCGTAGTGTTCGTTGCGGCGAGGAGCCGAGGCTCGTTGTGGGCTACCCTGGTAGTTACGATCGGCTACAAAACTAGTGCCACCGCCGTTGAGCGTAGCATCCTGCACAAAGCCGTCGTCGATGCTGCCATCGCAGAAATCGGCAGAGAGGATGTTCACCGAGTCGCCCAACACGTCGCTAGGCCGCCAGAGATCCTGGGCTGCCCGCGCAAAGCGCCGGTCTTCATCCCTCCGGAGCCGCCCGTAGAAGTTGCTGTAGAGGCCAGTTTGCGGGTCAAACTCAAGGAGGGTGGTGAACTCCTCTAGCCGTCTCCCGTCCCCTGTCTGATGCAGGTTGAAGTCCCCTTGGATGTAGACGGGGTTATCAGAAACAAAGGAGAGACCAAAGACAGCTTCATCGAGGTTAAACCCGCCGCGGGCCAGCCTTGCTCCATTGCGCAGCCGGAAGCCATAGGGCCGCCGATCCGGATCCGCGTAGTAGTCCACCGGCTTGGGACTAAGTCCGGCATCGGAAACAGGGGGATCCCAGACCGTTTGGCCATTGGCCGTGCCTCGATTCGGCTGACCGGCGTTCATAACGCCAGCGCTGCCCAGCGTGCCACGGGCGTTTGCCGCTCGCCAAGCTTGTTGATAGGCAGCAAAGGTGCCCAAGGGTGGGCGGGCAATGGCATCTTCCCGCACGGCATCTTCCCGGAAGGCGTAGAAAATCCCCCCTTCTCGGTTCTCGCCAATGCCGGCAGGCAGCCAGGTATCCCCGTTGATCAGCCCCCTGTTCTGACCTTGGACATTGTTGGTCAGTAGCGCCAGGTCAATGTTCAGCGCCCGCACCGCCATCGCCTCGCGGCCATCGTAGAAGACAGAATCCTTGAAGGGCACGCGATGGCACTGGTTGCCAATCCGAATTAGCTCAAATTGGTTGCTGTTGGGGCCGGCAGCGGTGCAATTGGCCGGTGCATGGGGCAAAGCCCAGTTGCCAATTCCGGAGCGGGGCTGCAGAGCAACCGCGTTTAAGTCGGTTACAGCCTCATAGGTAACCGTCGGAAGGAAAGAGTAAGCGCTGCGCCGCTCGCTCTCCAGAGAATCCGACTCGGTGACACGGGTTGTCGGGAAGATGTAGCGCAGTGGCAGGTAGAACCGGTTGGCTGCCTCTCGGTTCCCGGCACGGCTGGCTTGAATGTCGTTCCAGAGGCTGCCGAGAACTGGGGACGAGCTCCCAGATCCAGAGCTGGTGCCACCAGAACCACCGCCCCCGATGCTGCTACTGCCGCCACCTTGCTGACGGGCAGCCTCCTCGATGCGCAGAATGTTGTCGGCCAGCATGCCCAACATGCAGCCTGCCGTTTGCAGCGTGGTCTGGTCGGCTAGGCTCAGTTGGCTAACGGGGGTACCTCGGTTAACGGTATCGATCACCCGCCGCAGCTCTGAGAAGTTGCCAAAGGCAGTGATAAACGGATCCGGGTGAATGCGGCCCGCTTCTTGCCTGGGTGGATAGGCCCCGTCAGGATCGCCGGCAAAATTGGCCAGGTTGGTGAGCGCTGTCCACAAAGGAGTGCCAGGCCGCAGTTGCCCCCGCATCGGCTCGGGGTCATACTCCCAAACGTTGGTGCCCTCTCCAGTAAAGAAGTTGATGCCCAGTTGGGTGCGCTGGTCGCCGGTAGGGAACGTGGAAGCCCGCTGCAAGCTCCAAGGAGTGCCGGGGTGGGCCACCGTGGCCAGGCAAGCAATGGGGAAGCGCCCATCTCGGTGGCTGTAGTGGTAAACGGCAGTGGCCTGCACCGCCGCTGGGTTATCTCTCAGGGTCAGCCGTTGCCGCGCCTCGTTGCTGATGAAAATGGCCTGCAACTTGGTGGGATCGTTGGGATCCCCAGACGGCACCAGAGGCAAAGGCAAAGAATCGGTGCGGGTCAGCTCCAGCCGCTGCCCGACAATTACCCGCAAGCCCTCCACGCGGGCCCGCCGCTCCCAGTAGCCATCCAAGCCCACCTCGGAAAGGGCGCCTGGGGGTGGGTTGTCCTCGGTCAAAGACTCATTCTGGTTGTTCCTGGCATCAGCAGGAATCGGGCTACCGGCACCGACACCAAACCTCTGAGCAAAGGTGTCCACATCGCAGCCCCTCTGCGGGTCAGGAGTTACAGGCGGACGGTCATAGCTGGCCTTGGGGCCAAAGCGGTTGTCGGCCCGATAGACATCGTCTACATAGGGAGGGCAGACCTGGTCGGCACCAGCCTGAAAACCGCCCGCCTTAATCCGTCCGGGGTTGGGATCGCGCTTAGCGTTGAGGGGAGAAGCCGCCCATCCCGATGCATCTTGGGCATAGGATCCCCGGGTGCGAATGCGACCGAAAAGGTGGAGCTCCAACGGATCCAAAGCCACATTTTCTGGCTCTACCTGGTTTTGCACCGAGTCAAAATTTAAGTTGTTCAACCGAGCCAGCACCTCTGGCGCTGCGTCTTGCCGGCCAGAGTGAACATCGAAAATCAGGGTATCGCTCACCTGCTGGCCGGCATAGCCAATAGCCCCAGCCACCAGCTCTCCAAAGGCAGTGATTTCGGAGTTGTCGGGGGGCATGTAGAAGCAGGATTGCTCCGAGCTGATGGTGAAAGCCCGGAACAAGTTGTTGGGGGCATAGCGGAAGAAAAGGCTGCCGCCGGCGTAGATGGCGCCGTTCCAGTTGTAGCCGGGGGTGAAGAAAAACTCTAGGTCGCCGCGGCTGAAGGCCCCCCACTTGTTCAGCAGATCCCGCTTCCGATCCTGCTGGAATTGCAAAGCCGAAATGGCGCGGGTGGTGGAGTCGGCCCCCTCAAGCGGCAAGGTAACGGCAAAGACCTGAAAGGGCTTGTACAGCGCCGTGCCCACCTGGAACCAGTCCCCCACGTTGGGGTTAATCGTCTGCTGAGCGGGGTTATCGGTACAAGGGCCCAGAGCGGAGCCCTGTAGGGGGCCACTGCGGATCATCAGGCGCCGCGCCCGCTCCGTATCCGTTAGCTGGCTATCCTCAAAGCCGGCGCCAGCAGCCCGACGGGTGTTAAGGATGGTATAGGCGGTTACGGAGTCGTTGACGCCGTTGTTGTCGGTGTCCGCCAAAAACCACCAGGCTGGCGCCCGCACTTGCTGAATGTTGCTTCCGATCACAAACTGAGTTTCATCGGGGAGGATGTAGGGATTATTCTCATCCCTAGGGATTAGTTCTTCCTCCCCGTCATTAATCAAGGCTGCGACAAGCTGCGCATCGGTGGGGGTACCGGCGGGAAGGCGAGGATCCCGTACCAGATATTCGATCTTGGCCCTGGCCCGGTCGATGGCGGCATTCAGTTGCCGGCTGACGGTTTGCCCTGCCCGTTCCACCTGGGTTTGGATGCTGCGCTGGGTCGAGCGGGTCAGCAGACCCACCGTCACCAAGCTCAAGACCAGCACGATCAAGATAGCGACCGGCAGGACGAAACCGCGCTCTCGCATCTGGCGCCGCTTCACCTCTACCTTCAAGGAGCTGAGCAGGCGCAAGACAAGTTTGAGCAGCAGCGGGGAAGGAGCAGACATGGCCGTATCTCAGATAACGCAGGTGAGAAGGGGCACTTGGGCAGATGCCAAGATAGCAACAGTATGCAAGGGATCCGGAGTTTCGGACATCCCCACCGCTGGGGGGAGCTGCCAGCCCCCTCTCTGCAAGATTCTTAAGAATCCTCAATATCCTTTCACAAAATCCCCAGTTGTTGCGCCTTGAGCAGGGCGGTGACACGGTCGCTAGCATCCAGCTTGCGGTAGGCGGTGCTGGCGTATTCTTTGACGGTTTCGATGCTCAGGCCCAAACGGCGGGCAATCTGTTTGTTGGCCAAGCCCTCTTTCATCAGTTGCAGCACACACAGCTCGCGGGGGGTGAGCTTGGGCAGCTCCTGTCGGGCAGGCAGCCAGTCTCGTTCGGGGTTGGACAAAATCTGACGGATGACGCGGGCCAATTCCGCCGGGTCGGTTTCTTTGGAAAGGTAGCCTTTGGCCCCAGCACGGCGAGCTGCCTCGATCAGGGCAGGCTCCTGAAAGGTGGTCATCAACACCACCACCACCGGCAGGCCCAGCTCGGTGATTTGCTGGCAGGCGGCGATCCCATCCCCATCCGGCATGCGCACATCCAAAATGGCCACATCGACGGTACAACTGCGACAACAGTTGACGGCCTGGGATCCCGTCTCGGCTTCGGCCACCACCTCAAATCCTTGGGCTTGCAGGGCAAACTTCAGCCCCAACCGAAAGAGGGGATGATCGTCGGCAATGAGAACGCGGACAGGGGAAGTCATGGCAGGGGATCCCAGCCGAGGGGGATGCTGATTTTAATTTGCCCAAGGAGGGATCCCAAATAAAGCGCCCTCACCCCCAGCCCCTCTCCCTTGGGGAGAGGGGGGTTATGGCTTCACCAAGACCATGCCGCGGGCCTGGGGGTCAAAGGTGGGATCCAGCCGGGTTTGGGCATTGTACAGGGCGCCGGTCAGATCCGCCCCCTCCAGAAAAGCGCCTCGCAGGTCGGCCCCCCGCAGATCGGCATTGTGTAACTTGGCCCCTGTGAGGTCGGCGCCGGTGAGGATGGCTCGACGCAAGTCGGCCCCGCTTAAGTTGGCCACCTGCAGATTGGCCCCCGTCAGATCTGTCTGCTGCAGGTTGGCCTGCGCCAGATCGGCTTCCCACAAGAAAGCCCCTGCCTGAGCTGAGCCACTCAGATTGGCCCCTCTCAAATCGGCCAGATTGAGGATCGCTTGGGAGAGGTCGGCAGCTTGGAGATTGGCCTGTCTGAGGATCGCTTCTTTCAGGTTGGCCCCACTGAGGTCAGCTCCCGGCAGTTCTGCCCCCGTTAGGTTGCAGGCGGGGCAATCTTTGCTGGGAAAAACAATTTGGGAGCGGCCCAGTTGGGCATCCAACTCCAGTTGGGCAAAGGCCGAAGCCGTCGGGATCCCCAGCGCCAACAGCGCTCCCGACCAGAGGCGACTTCCCCTCATCAAGGGCTTTACAGGTTGGAGCCGTGCCCATCCCATGGTTTTCACCGGGATCCCCTCCTACTGCTGATGGTAGCCGCTCTGGCCCATTTCTCCAGGGATCCCCCATATCTTGAGGAGCGCCACTAGCTCTGTTGCGGCTGGCAGCGGGGGCAAAAGTGGGCCGAACGCCCTGCCAGCTTGATCCGCCGAATCGGATGGCCACAGACGCGACAGGGATCCCCTTCCCGACCGTACACCCACGCTTGCCCTTGATAGTTGCCGTTGAGCCCACGCAGATCCCGGTAATCCCGCAAGGTGGTGCCCCGCTGCTCCAGCCCGGCCCGTAACACCTCGATCAAAGCTTCTCGCAGGCGTGCCTTGGCCACATCCGAAAGCTGAACTGCTGGCGTCAAAGGGTGAATGCCGCTCAGAAACAGGGCTTCGTCGGCGTAAATGTTGCCCACCCCGGCTACCAGCGATTGATCCAGCAGCGCGGTTTTAATAAGACGGCGGCTCTTCTGCAGGGCAGCCTGGAAATAGGCCTCAGAAAAAGCTGGCGAAAAGGGCTCCGGCCCCAAAGTCTGCAGGGTGGGGATCACCGCCTCCAGCTCAACACCGGCGGGCACCAGCCACATCTGGCCAAAGGTGCGCTGATCCACAAAGCGCAAGTCCCACCCTTCCTCGAAGGCCAAACGAACACGAGTGTGAGCTGATAAAGGGGTGGATCCCTGCACCCAGAGCAACTGCCCGGTCATGCGCAGATGCACGCCCAGAACAGCTCTCGAATCCAGGGATCCCAGGAGATACTTTCCTCGCCGCTGCCACTGGGTAAAACGGGTGCCAATCAAGCTCCGCCCAAACGTCTCCCTTGCAGGGTAGGCAATGGTGCGGGCCAGGAGCACCTCCACCGCAAGTATGCGTGGCCCCAGGGTGAGGCGTTGCAAATCTTGCCGAACTGTTTCAACTTCCGGCAGTTCAGGCACAGAACGACTTGCTCAAGAACACAGTCCCCGGCATCAGAACTTTGGCTTAGCTGGCCGGAGCGGCTTTGGCCTTGGGAGCTTCCAACACTTCCAGCTCATCTTCGCGGAAGTTGTTGGTGTTGATGTTGTAGTAGTTGATCTTGTCGAAACGAACGATCACCGGGTAGAGAATGCCGCTGGTATCCACCGCCGCAACCGTTCCCACATCCCGGTACCAGTAGGATTCTTTCCGCAGCACACGGACTTTGGCACCACGCTGAATTGCCATGAGGGTTATCTCCATTGACCTGAACTCAGATTACCCTAGTCCGTGAGAAGGCTGCGATTTCCGAATTTTTGTAACAGGGATCCGCCCGTGTCTTCCTGGGTTTTCGGGGCCGACAGCAGATGAACCGCCGCACCTGTGGAGCCTGGCTATTGGGTTCTGCTTTGACCTGGGGCTTGCAGGGGAAATCTGCAGGGCTGCCCCATCCGCGCGATTTTGCCGCCGTCCTCAACCTGAACACCGGTCGTTTAACAAGGGTTTGGCAGCCGGAGCAGGCTTCCAGAATCAGGGCCAGCCCTGGCTCAACCGTCAAATGCGCCGTTGCCGCCGCTGCTCTGCAGACTGGGATCAGCTCTGGGGAGCGCTTGATCCACTGTCCGGGTTGGTGGGATCCGCCGCCGCAACTGGGGTTGGGCCGGCTACCCTGCTGGGATCCCCGCGGCCATGGGGCTTTGAACTTGCGCCAGGCCCTGGCCCACTCTTGCAACGTGCATTTTTACCAGTTGGGCTGGGAGCTGGGGGCCGATACCCTGGTGGAGTGGCTGCGGCGCTTCGGCCTAGGGAGTGTGCAGAATACAACTCCGGCTCCGCTCTTGGCGACCGGTCTGGCTGGGCCGGTGGATCCCTGGGAGCTGTTGGTTTATGGGGGCGTGATTGCCCGCCGAGGTGTACCCCTTTCTGGCGAGGTCTCTCTGCCCGCTTTCTCTTTACCGGCTTGGATTTGGGAGGCTCTCCATGCTGGCATGAGCCTGGCGGCAACAGCGGGCACCTGTCGCGGCATTGCCCCAGAAGGGATCCCAGTGGCAGCCAAGTCTGGCACCATCCTCAATCCTCAACGACGAGGACGACCAATTCTCTGGGCAGAAGATTTTCAAGCCTGGTTGCTGGCCTTTTGGCCCCTGCCGGATCCCAACTGGACGCTGGTGCTGCACCTGCATCAGGGCAAAGCCTATGAGGCGGCCATTCCCCTGGCGCGGCAGATCATCGCCGCCATCGGCAGCGGGTGACCACCTTGCTTGCGATCATGAAGAAATGCAAACTATACTGAAGGTCAAGTGCCGTTCTCGTTTTCGTTCTTTACGGATCCCACTCCCTGTCGTTCCCATTTACCCTGGAGGTTCTCATGTCTAATCCCAATTTGTCTGAGCCCAAGTTTGGCTTTAACGAGTATGCCGAGCGCCTCAACGGTCGGGCTGCCATGATTGGCTTTGTGTTGGCCATTGTCATCGAAGCGGTGACGGGCCAAGGCGTTGCTTCCTGGCTGGGCCTGATCTAAGAGACCTCAACTTACCGCCTTTTGGCTTTTCCTTGGGTCTGCTGGCTTGCAGGCCCTTTATTGTATTGAGCAGGGTATTGAGCAGGAAGCGTGACTGCACCAGTTGTAGCCGTTCTGAATGGCAACAAGGCTTGAGCGGGCACCAACTACTCCAAGCAATTCCGACAGCGCCGAATCTTTCCCTTTCTCCCTCTGAGGGAGGAGCTGGTGTAAACTACCCGACACCCGCGCTATGCGCAGGGTGCGGGCTTTATCCCAATCCCTAGCGGCCCCAGAGGACAGCTAAGTTTCGGAATTTCAGGCG
>NZ_JBSSAC010000008.1:0-82509 GCF_054058315.1 Thermostichus sp. MS-CIW-40 | reverse complement strand
TCCGTCCCGCTAACGCGAATGGAAACAAACAGAATGCTATCGCTGCATAGTTGAACAGTGATGTTCAGCAGTGTTCAGCGTAAATGTATCAGATTGTCTATGCTGTCTCGTCTTTCTCGCCGTCAACTGTTCGCCTTTGGTCTGGCCAGCGTGGGGGCCTGGGGAATGGGGCGTTTGGCCCAAGCCCAAGGTCGGATCCCTCAGGAGCCACTCCTGTCAGCGAGACAGAGTCCTTTTCGTCGGGTAGCCAGCCTCACCACCTTGACTGCCGATATCCTCTATCGCTTGGCCCCCGATAGGTTGGTGGGGATCCCTGCCGGTCGTTTGTTGGAGGAGGATCCCCGCTTCCAAGGCTTGACCCGCCTGGGGCTGGGCAACCAACCCAACCTGGAGCAGCTTGTGGCCCTACAACCGGACTGGGTGGTGGGGGCCAGTGGCTTTCACGAGGCTCTGGCAGAACGGCTGCAGGAGCTGGGGATCCCCACCTACCTCACCCGCGTGGACAGTTGGGCTGCTTTGGAAGAGACGATTGCCACCCTGGCTGCTGCTTTGGGGGCGGATCCCGATCCCTTGCTGCGGCAGTATGGATCCCTTTTGCCCCAGGAACTGCCCCGCGTTCGACCCAAAACCTTGCTCTTGGTGGGCACCCAGCCGATTCTTTCTCCCAACCGGCAAAGCTGGGCCGGGGATCTGCTGGAACGCTTTGGCGCGGACAATCTCACCGCTACCTTGCAAAGCCAAGGGCCTTTTCGGGGCTACGTCACCCTTTCGGCAGAGCGCATCCTGGAAGCCAACCCAGAAGTTCTGCTGGTAGTCAACCCGGAGGCGGCGGATCCCTTGGCGTTTTTCCGTTCCCGCCCCTTTTGGAATCGGTTGCAAGCCGTCCAAACTGGGAAAGTTTATGGATTTGACTACTACGGCTTGGTCAATCCCGGTAGCTTGGAGAAAATTAGAGTTGCCTGCGAGCAGTTAGCCCGCATTTTTTGAACGGACTTGGAGTGTCTGATACATTTACGCTGAACACTGCTGAACATCACTGTTCAACTATGCAGCGATAGCATTCTGTTTGTTTCCAAACAGAATGGCGGTATCCCGCAAAGCTTTGAGTAGAATACCCAAAGCGCAGTTTCCGTGTCGTCTTACTACCAATTTTCTGCTTTGCTTTGGCTACCATGTTGGCAGACTCGAAAGTAAACAGAAAGATCAACTGGTAGTAATCCGTACTGAACATATTATACATTATTTTCAGTATAGTTGAGCTTATTATTGACTAGAGTCATGCTCTCTAGTCCAAGCTATAGCGGGTCAGGCGCTGCACTTGCTTGGGAGCAAGGCCAAGCTCTTGGGCAATCTGAGCCGACACCTGGTCTGGATCCAGTTGTGGAAATTCAAATTCCAGCTTGCGCAGGTGGGGATTGGTGGTAGTCACCTCCACCTTGGTGTAGCCACGGGAGCGGCGGATCTCCGCCTGAATGGAAAGAATATCCAGAGCCAAGGTGGCTTGTTGCTGGCTGCGAATCGCCAAAGGTTGCTCTAGCCGGCGAGGACGGCTCAGCGCTTGGCCCGTCACCCACTCTCCCCCCGCCACAAAAAGAAGCCCTGCCAAGGGCAGCACCAGCCAAAAATCAAACCCTAGATCTTGCCACCGATGGATTTTGGGCCACCCCACCGTTGTTCTCTCCCTTGCAGAGGGCTATTTCCGTGATCCATCCTAGCCTGGGCAGTGGGAACTGGCCGTCTTGGTCAACGGCGCACAGGACGATGCGAATTTTGCTGGTGGAGGACGACCCGGAACAGTTGGAGCCTTTACAGGCTGCCCTGTCCAAGTGCGGCCACGTGGTTGACTGTGCCAAGGAAGGGGAGATGGCTGCCTGGCTGATGGAGGAGAAAGCCTATGATCTCCTGATTTTGGATTGGATGCTGCCGGGGCCAAGCGGGATCCAGCTCTGTCGGCAATACCGCCAATCGGGGGGATGTGCACCGGTGCTGATGTTAACTGCCAAAGACGCAACATCGGATGTGGTGCAGGGGTTGGATGCGGGGGCGGACGACTATTTGGTCAAGCCGGTGGATCTGGTGGAGCTGCTGGCACGGGTGCGGGCTTTGGGACGCCGTTCCCCCCAATGGCAAGGAGACAGCCTCAGCCTGGGATCCCTGCACTTGCACTTGGCCAGCCTGACCCTAGAGCGGCAGGGGAGGCAGGTACAGCTTTCGGGCAAGGAGTTTCAATTGATGGAATACCTGATGCGCCATCCCAACCAGGTGCTCAGTCGGGGCCAGATCGAGCAGGCGGTGTGGGAATGGGGCTGTGAGCCGGAGAGCAATGCCGTGGCTGCGTTGGTGCGGCGGTTGCGGCTACGGTTAAAAGAGGTGGAGGCCCAAGATTGGCTGGAATCGGTGTATGGCCAGGGGTACCGGCTGCGCATAGCCTCTCCAGAAGAGAACCCATGAAAGCAGTTTCTAGGGGGTGGCGATGGAGGTGAAAAGAGCTGAACACAAGCATTCTCTCCCATGGCTGGGCTGGAACTGGGTTTCCCTGGCACACCCCCTTCAGCCGCACCTGGGGCAGAAGGCTGCGACAAGAGGGACGGGATCCCTGGTGTTTCACCACAGCCGCCGTCGCTTGGCCCGCAGCTTTGCCGGGGTCATGGGGGGGATCCTGCTGGTGTTTGCCGCCGTCTTCTACCGCTTGGAAGTGGAGAACCAGTTGCAGGCTTTTGACGAGGAGCTGCAGGTTCAGGCCGGGATCATGGCGGCAGCCATTAAGTACGAGCTGCGCCAGGGGCAGTGGCGGTTGGTGTTGAACGAGGTGCCCTTTTTGGGGGGGAAAACCCAACCCCTCGACCATCACTTGGCCTATGTGCGCTGGTTCGATCCTGCTCCCGGCACCGGAAGGGAAAGCTTGGGATCCCTGCGCCAGTACACGGGATCCCGGCCTCCTCTGGAGCTGTTTGACTTGGATGGCCCGCCTCACCATCTCCAACTGGGTTTCCAAACGGTGGAAGGAGAGAGCGGCTTACTGTTGCGCCAGCTCACGCTGCCGGTGCAGCAGGAGGAAAAGCTACTGGGCTACTTGCAACTGGCGGTGCCCCTGGAACCGCTGCAACTTACCCTGGGTCGCTTGCGCTGGGGGTTGGGGATCGGGATCCCGCTGACGCTGGCGTTGATCGGCGGGGCCGGCTGGATCTTGGGGGGGCTGGCGATGCAGCCGATTCGTCGCTCCTACGAGCAGTTGCAACGCTTCACTGCCGATGCTTCCCACGAGTTGCGCGCCCCCCTGGCCGCCCTGATGAGCAATGCTCAAATGGCTCTGCTGGCCCCGGAACAAGCTCAACCTCGCCTGGAAAAGGTGGTGAGCGGTGCCCGCCGCCTCAGCGTGCTGATCGATACCTTGCTGCAGTTGGCCCGCCAGCAGGGATCCCTGCCCCTGGAGGATCTGCCGCTTCTGAATTTGCGAGCGCTGTTGCAGGAGCTGAGCGAGCAATACCGCCCCCAAGCTGAGGCCCTTGGCCTTCACTGGCAATGCCACCTGCCTGAGACGGATCTTTCTGGGGGTTGGCTTGTGCGGGGGAACGCTGCCCTGCTGCGGCAGGCCATCGAGAACCTACTGCGCAATGCCCTGCAGTACACCCCTGCAGGCGGCACAGTGCAGGTGAGCCTGGAAAGCCAGCGCCAGCGCGCTTACCTCCACGTCAAGGATACAGGCATTGGCATTCCCCCCGAGCATCTGCCCCATCTGTTTGAGCGGTTTTACCGGGTGGATGAAACCCGTGCTCGCCATACGGGTGGGTTCGGTCTGGGCCTGGCCTTGGCCCAGCAGATCGTCACCGCCCATCGGGGATCCCTGCGAGTGGCCAGCCAAGTGGGAGAGGGATCGATATTTACGGTAGAGCTGCCCTTGTCATCTTCACGTCATTTTTCTCCGCCATTCTCAAGATGAGCCGCGATAACCCAAACCGGCTTGTCCTGTCGATTGGAGTCTATGACCAATGACGATTCGTTCCTCTTTTGCTCGCGCTCTGGGTTGTTCTCTGCCGATTTTGGTTCTGCTCACCCCCCTGGTGCTGGGATCCCCGGCGCAAGCCCAGCGGGGCAGACGCTCTGCTCCTGAAGCCACAGCTCCCCTTCAGGTACAGCCAACTTGGCAGCGCCCGCGGGATCTTGAGCGAGCCAGCCGCGATCTGGCTAAGGCGCAGCGACACCTGGCCGAAGCCAGCTTCCTCTCTCAGCGGGGGTCTTCCCCAGAGGCTGCCCGCCTTTTGGAACACGGCCAGGAGAGTTTCACCAACGCCCAAGCCTCACTTGAGGCGGGGAACTTCTTCGCCGCCCGCGAGCAGGCCAAAGCAGCGGAAAACTTAGCCAAAGCAGCCAAAGTTCTCTACGAAGCGGAGCTGGGTTTTATGGGCCGCCCTGGCCGTTCCTTCTTCGAGGCCCCTTTCCGGACTCAGGAGTACCTCAGCCGGCTGCAAGCGGAGATGGCCTTCGCCAACATCAACTCCGGCAGCGTCTCTGACCTGCAGAATCAAGTGCAGAACCTGTTGGGCGACGTAAGTACGGATCCCAGCAGCTACACCTTCGCCGACTACAGCCGTAGCAAAGCTGCCCGCTACTCCGCCCGCGCTGCCCTACACCTGTTGGCGGCTGAGCGCCTCGGGGGGATGACTACCCTGACCAGGCGCTGATCTGGCCTACCCGGAACTGGGGATAGAAGGGATCCCTGCTGGCTGAGTTTCCGGGGTTAACCCCTCTATCTTCTCTGGCCCCTGCTGGAGTTGGGTTAAAGTGAAAGCCCCCAGAGCGGGGGCTGTTCTTGGTTAGATATTGATCGCGTCTTTACATCTGCCCTTAGTGTACCTGCGTTCTCTGCACCTGCGCCACTTTCGCAACTACCGGGATCAAGAGATCACCTTTGACGCGCCCAAAACCATCCTGGTGGGGGAGAACGCCCAGGGCAAGACCAACTTGCTGGAAGCGGTGGAGCTGTTGGCCACCTTGCGCTCGCGGCGGGCCGCTCGGGATCGGGAGCTGGTGCATCAAGAAGAACAGCAGGCGCGGATTGCCGCCACGGTGGAACGGCTGGGTGTGGCCCATGAGCTGGTGATGGAGCTGCGCAGCAGCGGCAGGCGATCCCTGAAGGTGGACGGGCAGGTGCTGCGCCGCCAGGCGGACTTTTTGGGACAGGTGAATGCCGTGGTGTTCTCCAGCCTGGATCTGGAGCTGGTGCGGGGCGCTCCGGAGACGCGGCGCCATTGGTTGGACGGGGTGTTGCTGCAACTGGAGCCGGTTTATCTCGGCCTGGTGGAGCAATATCGCCAGATCCTCAGGCAGCGCAACGCCCTTTTGAAGCAGGATCCCAAGGACTCTGTCCCGCTAACGCAAGCGGCTGCTGGCGTTCAGTTCTCGCAGATGGCCTTCTGGGATGCCCAACTGGCCACCACCGGTAGCCGAATTATGCGCCGCCGCGCCCGGCTGCTGCAACGGCTGGAGCCTTTGGCTGCTCACTGGCACCGGGTCATTAGCGGTGGACGGGAAACCCTGACCCTTACCTATCGACCCCAAGTGCCCCTGCCGGATCCCCAGGCCAGCCCCGAAGTGATCCAAGCCCAGTTTTTGGCCGAGATCCGCGCCAAAGCCGCCGCCGAACACTCCCTGGGCAGCTCTCTGGTGGGCCCCCATCGGGATGAAGTGGAGCTGTGCATTAACGGAGTTGCCGCCCGCGCCTATGGATCCCAAGGCCAGCAGCGCACTCTGGTTTTGGCTCTGAAATTGGCGGAGCTGGAGCTGATCGAGCAGGTGGTCAGGGATCCGCCCTTGCTGCTCTTGGACGATGTGCTGGCCGAGCTGGATCTGCACCGGCAAAACCAACTCTTGGAAGCCATTCAGGAGCGCGTGCAAACCTTGGTTACCACCACCCATCTGGGATCCTTCGACGCCAGCTGGCTCAAGGCCGCCCAAATCCTTCAGGTGCAAGGGGGGCAGCTTTTTCCCAGCAAAACAGGGGATGGGATCCCGTAGGGCAGGCCGGAGCTCTGGCAGTGAGGGAAACCCTATCTGGGAGGGGGCTGGGGGTAGTCGCGTCAGCGGCGCCGAGCGCTTGGGCTTTACAGCCGAGCGCGATCCAGGCTGCGGTATTGAATCGCTTCGGCAATGTGGGTGGGGGCAATGGCCTCCGCGCCCTCGAGATCGGCGATGGTGCGGGCCACCTTGAGGATGCGGTCGCTCCCCCGCGCAGACAGGGCCAACTTTTGGATGGCGCTTTCCAAGAGCTTGCGACAGGGATCCGAAAGGGAGCACCACTGCCGCAGGTGGCGGGATTGCATCTGGGCGTTGCAGTGGATCCCAGGCTCGTTTTGAAAGCGCTGCCGCTGCCGTTGTCGTGCCCGCTCCACCCGCCGCTGCACCGCTTGGGAAGATTCGCCGCCCTGGGCGCGGACAATTTCTTCCGGCTTAAGGCGGTTGACCCGCACCTGCAGGTCGATGCGATCCAGCAGCGGGCCGGAGAGCTTGGACCAGTAGCGCTCCCGCTGTTGCGGCGTACAGGTGCAGGGGTGAACGGGATCCCCGTAGAAGCCGCAGGGACAGGGGTTGGTGGAGGCCACCAGGGTGGTTTGGGCGGGAAACTCCAGGGAAACGCGGGCGCGGGAGATGGTGACTTTGCCATCTTCCAGGGGTTGGCGCAGCACCTCCAGCACCTCCCGCCGGAATTCCGTCAGCTCATCCAGGTACAGGATGCCATGGTGGGCCAGCGAGATTTCCCCGGGCTTGGGGTAGGGGCCGCCACCCACCAGCGCCACTGCCGAAGCCGAATGGTGGGGAGCGCGAAAGGGCCGCTGGGTGATCAAGGCGGTTTGTCCACCCAGGTGGAGATTTTGCCGCAACAGGCCGGCTGCCGAGTAGATGCGGGTGATCTCCAACATCTCTTCCCACTGCAGCTGGGGCAGAATGCCGGGCAGTCGCCGCGCCAGCATGGTCTTGCCCGCTCCCGGGCTGCCCACCAGCAACAGGTTGTGCCCGCCGGCTGCCGCTATCTCCAAGGCCCGCCGGGCGTGTTCTTGTCCTTTTACGTCCGCCAAGTCCAGAGGGGATTCCAAATTGGCCGACACCATCTGTTGCGGTTGGATCTGGATCGGCTTAACCCCGTTCGGGTGCTGCAGCCAGTTCACCACCGCCGCCAAGGAGGGCAGCCCATACACTTGGATCCCTTGCACCACCGCTCCTTCCGGCCCATTTTCCTGGGGTACCACCAGGCGGCGGATCCCCATCTCAGCAGCGCTGGCGGCAATAGGCAGAACCCCGGCCACCGGGCGTAGGGTGCCGTCTAGGGCCAATTCCCCCACCATCAGGGTGTTGGCCAGCGCTTCCCCCTCGATCACCCCGGAGGCCGCCAAGATCCCGATGGCAATGGGCAGATCGAAGCTGGGGCCCTCTTTGCGCAGATCGGCAGGGGCCAAGTTGACGATGATCCGCCGCTGGGGTAAAGCAAAGCCGGAGTTCTTGATCGCCGCCCGCACTCGCTCTTTGGCCTCCTGAACGGCAGTATCGGGCAGTCCCACCAAGGTGATCTGGGGCAAGCCACCGCCCACATCCACCTCCACCGTAACCTGCACGGCCCGGAGTCCCAGCAGAGCGGCAGCAGTGACTTGAGCAAACAATGCAGTCACCTCCCTCGGATAGTTCTTTTACCCTTTGCACAAGTGGCCGCAGGCCTATTCTGTCCCAACACGTATCCTGGCCGAAATTGGGATCCCCACGCTGCCGGCTGCATTTGCCCAAGGAGAATGTCACAATCATCTCAGGTTTTTCCTGCCCCAAAGGAGGCACGTCGGTTTTCGCAGTCGCAGTCTTTAATGAATGCGGGATCCCAGATCCGAGCTTGCCGAATGGCTCAGGCTTGGGTTGGCTGTTGCTGCCGCCTTTGCGCAGCACAGCAGCGGTGAGGCTATGTTCTGACCAGGATGGGAGGGGGGGATAGCAGGGATCCGGATCCCTCTGATCGCAGCCTGCACCTCCAACCCAGATTTCCCCAGCCATTTGCCCTTTGGCAGAGGTCAAAAGGCGGGCACACCCCTCTGCCGACAAGCCAACAGAGGGACGACCCCATCTCTAGGAGGCTGATGCCGGTGGTCTTTCCTGCTGCTGAACCCCCTTTCGAGCGTTTCTCTGGCTCTGGGAAAAAGCGCGCCCTAACCTGGAATGAACTGGAGGAGCAGGTGCAGCAGTTTGCCCAGCGCTACCGGGGGCAGGTGGTCCAGCTCAGCCCGCCAGAGCTGGCGGTGGCGCTGCAGGAGTTGTCGGAGCTGACGCAGGCGCTCGCCCTGGCAGCCCATCTTGCCGAGGGTTGCGAGAGCAGCAGCCTTCCAACAGCGATCCCGGCTGAGGCCGAACCAGAGATGGCCTGGACGAAGGCAGACCCCAGCTGGAGGGATCTGGAGCGGGTCATCTCCCTGCAGAGCCAGCTGTTGTTTTTCCCCCTGGAACTGCAATCCCTGACCGCCGTTCCCCTCGGCGAACCCGCAGCTGAGACGCCGCAGGAGCGAGAGGATCGGCCCTCGGATCCCTTGGCCGCTGCTTGTGCTGAGCCGGAGCTGCGCCCCTTTCGCCAGTTTTTGTGTCGCCTCCTGCAGCAGCGGGGTCACCAACAACCGGAGCCTCTGGAGTGCCTGCTCCACCAACAGTACCCAACAGGAAGGTTAGCTTGGCGGCAGTTGTGGCAAGTGACCCTGAACTCGCCTGCTGCGCTCCCAGAGCACACTCTTGTCCAGCTGCAGAGCTTACAAACTCACGCCAGCGCCGAAATCCGTTGGGCTGCCTATCAGCGGCTGGGCCAACACCTGGAGGCCCATGCAGATCTGGGTGGGTTTATCCTCAGCACCCTGATCCGCGACCACCTGTGGGAGGCCCAATGGCGGGGCTATGACTCTGCTGCCGACCTGTATCTGGCCCGCCACGGCCTGACTCAAACCTTTTTGGAGAACCTATTGGAAGGGATCCGCGATCGGTTTGACCTGTTCCAGCACTATTACCGCCTCAAAAGCCGAAACATGGGGCGTTCCATTCGCATCTGCGACTTGCGTGCGCCCTGGCGGGATCCCGTTCCACCCCTGACCCCTGCTGAGGCCACCTCTCTAATCTGGGCAGCCCTGCAGGACTTCTGCCCCGAGTGTGCGGCCCAGGCCAAACCCTGGCTGCTGGAAGTCGGCGCTATCGCAACCGAGGCAGACAAGCCCACTCCCGTCAGCGAAACAGAGTCCTCGTCTAGACCAGGAGAAACGGGATCCGGCGGGAGCGAGCTCCTGTTGAAGGTTCTTGCTATCATCAGCCAGCGGCTCCGGCCTGAGGATCCCCAAGTTTGGCTGGATCTGGAGGAGATGCAGGGGAGTTCCGCACTGCTGCCGCGAGCGTGGGGGGTGCAGGCCCACACCGTCTTTTTGCAGCAAATACTCCTGGATCACCTGGTTGCCTCAGCAGTGGGATCCCCTCGCATGGGCAGGCCTGCTCTTTACGACCCAGAGGGGCAAACTGCTCCGCAGCGCTGGCGGGAACGCTCCGGCAGCCTCCAGTTGGCCCAGGCCCTGTTGATACACCATTTGGAAGCCCAGTTGCAGGCGGTGTTTTACCAGAGCTTGATCAGTCGGCTGGAGCTGCTCCTCTATCGGTCGGGGATCCCCGCATGGGAAAATGTGGCAACCTATCCTCTTTGGGTGAGCGAAGAGTGGTTGAAGCTGTGTCAGGAGCTGTGCGGAGATGCGGTGGAACTGTTGCCGGAACACCAGTTTTACTGGGTGGGGATGCCGGAGCTGTTTCTCCGCCCCTTCAGTGCCTATCAGGCCAGCCTTGCCAGCCTGGTGGCCTTGGCCTGTCACCGCCGCTATCACAGTTCTCCGCGCAACTTTCTGCCCCACTACCTCCGTTGGTTGGCCAGCCCGCCCGGATCCCTGACTTTGGAAGAAACCACCCAGCTGCTGCAGGCAGATCTGAGCGACCCAGGGGGAGTGTTGCAGGCGCTGGAGGAGCTAGAGCATTGGATCGAGACGCTAGAAAAGCTGCTGGAAGAGAATCCAGATCACTGAACCAACGATGATCCACCCTTGTTCTCTTGGACATAGGCGTGCTCTGCGGCGGGAAGAACTCTGGAACCCTGTACCCGACTCCTGCGAACCCACCCCAGCGGAGCCAGCCGTTAAAGCGCGTCCCTTCCTAAAATGGGCAGGGGGAAAAGGGCAACTGCTCAGCCAATACGAACCCTTTTTTCCTCGCGCCTGGAACACCTATCACGAGCCCTTTTTGGGGGGTGGAGCGGTCTTTTTTCATCTGGCCCAAGGGATCCCATCGGGTTCTCGACACTTTGTTTTGTCGGATATCAACCCTGAGCTGGTGAATGTGTATCGCTGCGTGCGGGATCACGTGGAGGAGCTTATCGCCCTGCTCAGCCACCACCAAGCCCACCACAGCCGGGATTATTACTACACCATCCGCGCGGCTCGATTTGAAGATCCGGCGCAACGGGCTGCCCGCCTGCTGTATCTGAACAAGACCTGTTTTAATGGCCTCTACCGGGAAAACTCGCGGGGAGAGTTCAATGTTCCTTTGGGCCGTTACCGTAATCCCCGCATTTGCGACGCGGAGAACCTACGGGCCGTGGCACGGGTTTTACAAGGCGTGGAGATCGCGGTGCAGCCGTTTTGGCAGGTGCTCGAACGAGCCAAACCCGGGGATTTCGTCTATTTGGATCCCCCTTACTATCCCCTTTCTGCCAGCAGCAGCTTCACAGCCTACAGCCGGTTTGCCTTCGGCGAAGCGGAACAGATCCGCCTGCGAGAAGTGTTTGGAACATTGGCCGACCGAGGCGTGCAGGTGCTGCTCTCCAATTCCGATTGCCCCTTTGTGCGGGAACTGTACCGGGATTACCCCATCCAGACCATCTCTGCCAGCCGTGCCATCAACGCCCAGGGCCACAAACGCGGTCCCATCACCGAGGTCTTGGTGCTGAGCCATCCCAGCCTGGCCTCTGCCCGTAGTGGGCCGGAAGGGATCCCGTTTTGCCCCAGAACCGTCTAAGGTGGACGCGATAGCGGTGCGGAGCACAATGGATGAGCAGGTCGAGATCCGAGGCGGGATCTTGAGCTTGGACACAGTGAGACCACGGGGACAACAGCGCATGGATCCACGAGAAATTGAGGCGTTGGTACGGGCCGCCCTGCCCGGTGCGAGAGTACAGGTGGAAGACACGGTCGGCGATGGCCACCATTTCCAGGCCATTGTGGTGGCGGAACAATTCCAGGGCTTGCCCCTGATCAAACAGCACCGGCTGGTGAATGAGGCCCTGAAAGCCTACCTGCAGGATGGCCGCCTACATGCTTTGGCCCTGCGCACCTTTACCCCCGCTCAGTGGGAGCAACTCCAGGGGCCGGATGGCTGATCGCGACAGCAGGACAGAGTCCCCTTGAGCCAAGAGGGTCATTTCCGGTCGCGCTGGGCATCGCCTCGATTCCCGGCTCCTCTCTTCCTTTGGGAAAGGGGCTGGAGCTGTCGCAAACGGGAATCCTCAAGGGATCGCCTCAAAGCAGCTTGCAATAGCCATAACTCACCTCTAACCAAAGCTGATCCGGAGCAGGGAGAAATCATCCTCAAAGTCCGTCCGCCCCTGAAAGGATTGGGCCTGATGGATCACGTGATCCAAACTATTGCCAGCGCCCTTGCTCAGCAGGGCTATCAAATTGTCCAGCCCCCAGATTTTTCTCTGGGGGTTTATGACTTCGTAAACTCCATCACTGAACAGGTAGAGATGGCTGTTCTCGGGGATCCGCACCTGATCCCTTTGAAAAGTGAGGTCGGGCAAAATGCCAATGGGCAAGTTGGCAGTCTTCAGCAGGAGCGAATCCTGACCCTGGATGAGCAGGGCAGGTGGGTGGCCGGCACTGGCAAAAGAGAGCAGACGGGATCCCGGCTGATAAACCCCATACCAAAGGGTGAAGTACATCTCATGGTGGGATCCCATTTGAAAAGAGTGGTTGAGGGCACGCAAGACCGCGTCCGGCTGGCGGGGATCGGCATCGGCCAAGCCTTGAGTGCGCAACTGGTTCATCACCGACACCGACAACAGAGCGGATCCCACCCCATGCCCCGACACATCCAGCAGATAGATGGCCAGGTGTTCCTCATCCAGCCAATGATAGTTAAACGAATCTCCCCCCAATTCCTGGGAGGGTAAAAAGCGCCACTCGAGGGTCACTTTGCAGTCGGGAAAATAGGCCGGCTCCGGCAGGAGAGAACGCACATAGCTGGCCGCCTCGGCCAATTCTGCCCGTAACCTGGCCGTTTGCTGCTGCAGGTCATAGCTGAGCTGGTGCAAGCGTAATCCGGCTCGCACACGTGCCCGCAACTCATTGGGGTCGATGGGCTTGCTTAGAAACTCATCTGCTCCGGCATCCAGGCCCTGGATGCGGTCTTCGACCTCGGTGCGAGCGGTGAGCAAAATAAAAAACGTCGTGGAAAACTTGGGATCGGCTTTGATGCGTCGGCAAACCTCCAGCCCATCCATGTCCGGCATCATCCAATCGCAGATGATCAGCCCCGGCACCAGCAGGTGGGCTTGCTCCAGTCCCTCGGAACCGTTGCTGGCCATCTCCACGGTGTAGCCCTGTCGTTCCAGGGATCGCTTCAACACCAGCCGAATCGTCGGATCGTCGTCGACAATCAAAATGGTCGTCATGACCGCTGCACCCCAATCCTGAAGTCAAAACGCATTCAAACCCAACTCCAGCCCGATATCTCATACCGATAGGCAGATCTTTCATCCTAGCTTAGGGGTTGCAGCAGGAAAACCGGCTCGGCAAGCAGTCCACGACAAAGGGGTGAAGCCTCAGCAGCCTCATCCATCAGAGCTGAAGGTACGTATCGATTTGTGGATCCTCAAAACAGTGGTTGCACGCTACCCAAAAGCTAACCGTTTCTAGATACTGGTGGCAGCAGATCATTGCGAGGCAGGTTTTGGGCAGATTCTTCTTGAGAGACTTTCATTGGATACAGAGCATGACTCTAGTCAATAATAAGCTCAACTATACTGAAAATAATGTATAATATGTTCAGTACGGATTACTACCAGTTGATCTTTCTGTTTACTTTCGAGTCTGCCAACATGGTAGCCAAAGCAAAGCAGAAAATTGGTAGTAAGACGACACGGAAACTGCGCTTTGGGTATTCTACTCAAAGCTTTGCGGGATACCGCCATTCTGGTTGGAAACAAACAGAATGCTATCGCTGCATAGTTGAACAGTGATGTTCAGCAGTGTTCAGCGTAAATGTATCAGATACAGATCACACTCATCCATCCTTCGCCGACTTAGAGTGAACGTTAAGATTCAATAGCCTTTACCGCATGAGCACATCTCCCCCATCCTTATCCCCTTCCGCCGTTCAGGATTCGCGGGCGAGCTTGCCTCCGGGACCTAGCGAAGCTCACAGGGGAGAAATTCGGCTGGAGGACTTGGATGAGAAGCAATTGTTGGCCGGCCTATCGTCGGTGGTGTTAAACCCGGCAGCTTGGAGTTGCTTCAGCGTCAGCGAAACCAGCCGCCTGCTACGCCCCCTGCAAATCTGCCCTGACTTGACGGGAACTCTTGTTCTCTCCCCAGGGGCCACTGCCGAAGTGGTCTATAAGTTCCTGCTGAGCGATGGTCGGATCGGGACTATGAAGGGGCTGATCTCCATCGAAGACTTCCGCAGCAAGCGGCTGCGCTCCGTTTACGATCAGCTTCACATCGAAAAGATTATACCGGTCTTCACCGAGTCGGTTGTGGTGCAAATCATCGACCATTTGAAACCGATTTTTGCCCGTGACTTGGATGAGCTGCTTTGGCAAGAAAGTTTTTACTTTACCCCTCAAGATCTGCGCCAGCAGGAGTTCTTGTTGCGCGGCCTGCGGCCCGAGGCGATCCCACGCAGCTTTCGGCCTCACCTGCAAAGGGTCTACACCCAGATTATGAAGGTGTGTCGCAGCTTGCCCAACATCGCCTTCCAACTGTGTCTGCGGGCCTACCTGGAGTACAACGAGGTCAAGAACAGGCATCTGCTGGCGCTTCTACTCAGCAAGTATTTTTACACGCTCTACCGCATTGGTGGGCTGGACGGTTGGGAAAGTGGGGATCCGGTGGAGCTGGGATCCCTGCGCTCCTCCAATCGGCAGGCTCGACTCCAGGCTCTTGCTCGCCTTCTAACCCTGGACAACGACAGCGACGCTCCCCTGGTGGGCATTGGGGGCAGCGGGCTGGGGGGCAGCTATTTCAGCGGGGAACGGGAGCCTACTGGTGTTGAGATGGTGAGCTCGGAGGAGATTGAAAAGCTGCGGCAAGATGTGGAGGTGGCCCGCGGCCAGATCGCCGAGGCCCAGCAGTTGGTAACTCAATATCAGGAGGAGAAAAAACAGGAACTGCTCAACCGCCTTCAGGATCCGGAAAAGTTTCTTCTCTTCAGCATTCATCAGTTTTTTGACACCCTCTTCGGATCCCTGCCCGGGGAGGTGAAAAGCGAGTACGGGGCAGTTTGGGTGCCGCGCACCTCCTACTTGGATGAGAAGGAGCGAGACAAGCTGACAGAGCATTTGCGCCACATCACCAGCGAAGCTTATTTGGTCAGCGTTCCCTCTGCCGAGGCCACCCTCATCGGCTATTGGCGAGTTTTGGCGGATTCCTTCTACAACCAATGGGTTTTGAATCAGTATAAGCAATTGCAGAGCTATGGGGTGGATTTGGAGCAACAGGGCATCCAGATTCTGGAACGAGAACGATTTCTGGATGAGGTTCAGTTGCGCTTTGCCGCCCGCCACCGAGAAATCGTCACCCAAAATGTGGAGAAGATCACCCAAATTGTGGTGGATAGCCTGGCCAAACGGGTGGCCCTCAACACCGGCCAGCAAAGTTTTCAGGCCATGCGGGCCAAGTTGACCACCGTTTTGGATATGGACATTTCCCGCAAGGACGTGGGAGAAGTCAAGCGGCTGATCGACTACTTCACCGATGTGTTTTTGGGCAAGCGGGAGGAGCTGCGCTCCCCCTATCCGGTGGGCACGATTTTGCAAGTCAAGGCGGCCATTGAGGCTCGCCCCCCCGATAGCCGCACCCGCATTGGTCTGGAAATTTTGGGTCAGCTCTACCGCGAGTACGTTCCCCTGCTGGGATCCGCACCGAAATAGGAACGGGGGCATAGCGGGGGATCCCGTAGGCCGACAGGTTTTGGGCACAATGGGGACTGGCGCGCTGTCTAGGGTTGGAGACGGAGATTCCCCATGCGCTACCGCCAGCTTGGCCACAGCCCTTTGCAAGTTTCCGAGATCTGCCTGGGCACCATGACCTTTGGGCAGCAGAATACTTTGTCTGAGGCTTTCGAACAGCTCGACTACGCGGTGGAGCACGGGATCAACTTCATCGATACCGCCGAGATGTACCCGGTGCCGGCGCGGGCGGAAACCCAGGGATCCACCGAGCGCTACATCGGCGAGTGGCTGCAACACCAACCGCGGCATCGCCTGATCCTGGCCACCAAGATCACCGGCCCTGGTCGGCCCTGGCATTGGATTCGCGGCGGATCCCTGTCCATCACCCGCGACAACCTCAAGCAGGCGGTGGCCGATAGCCTCAAACGCCTGAAGACCGACTACATCGACCTCTACCAGATCCACTGGCCGGATCGCTACGTGCCCCTGTTTGGGGGCGTTGCCTACGATCCCAGCCAAGAGCGGCCCACTGTTCCCATCGCCGAGCAACTGCAGGGCCTGGCGGAGCTGGTGCAGGAGGGCTTAATCCGCTACATCGGCCTGAGCAACGAAACCCCTTGGGGGGTGAGCCAGTTTTGCCAGGTGGCCGAGCAACTGGGGTTGCCCAAGGTGGTCTCGATTCAGAATGCCTACAGCCTCATCAACCGCACGTTTGAAATGGGCCTGGCGGAAGTCTGCCGCCACGAGCAGGTGGGCTTGCTGGCCTACAGCCCGCTCGGATTTGGGCTGCTGACGGGCAAATATCTGGGGGGGGTGAAGCCGCCGGGATCCCGTTTGGCCTTGTTTGAAGGCTTTGGCCAGCGGTACCGCAAGCCGAATGTGGAAGAAGCGGTGGCCGCCTATGTGCAAATTGCCCGCCGGCACGGTCTGACACCGGCCCAGTTGGCTTTGGCCTTCGTGCGCAGCCGCTGGTTTGTCACCAGCACCATCATTGGGGCCACCAGCCTGACCCAACTCAAAGAGAACCTCAGTTGCCTGGATGTGGAGCTGTCCCCGCAGATCCTGGCGGAGATCGAAGCGGTTCACCAGCGCTACCCCAATCCTGCCCCTTAAGAGGTTGGCGAAACCGACGGCCAAATAGAACTTTTCGGAAGGTTTCCTCGTCTGGATGTGCGGTTTGGATATCCTCTCCAACTCTTCTGTCCGGCCAGTTTCTATGGCCTCTCCCAGCCAAGAGTGGGGATCCGAGACCTGAATCCTGTACCCAGAACCTGAGGTGTGAACGATGCGTGAGCTTTCCCTTTGGCAGGGCTGGAAAACCGCCGCTCTGGTGATCAGTTGCAGCAGCTTGGCCTGGCTTGGGGATCCCGCTTGGGCCCAACTGTCCGATATCAGCACCTATTGGGGTGCCCAGTACATTGCTGGGTTGAATGAACGGCAGATCATCGGCGGCTTCCCGGATGGCACCTTTCGTCCCAATGAATCCATCACCCGTGCCCAATTTGCCGTTATTGTCACCAAGGCTTTTGGCCTAGATACCAACGTTCCTGTGCGCTCCTTTGCCGATCCCATTCCCAGTTGGGCGGCTCCCTCCATCGGCGCGGCGGCAGCGGCAGGGTTTGTTTCTGGCTTTCCGGACGGCACCTTTCGCCCCAACGATGTGCTCACCCGTGCGCAGGCCATCACTGTCCTGACCCGTGCCGCCACCAACGGTAGGCTCATCGAGGATCCCGGTCAAATTGACGCGATCCTGGCCGGGTTTGGCGATGCCAATTTGGTTCCCAACTTTGCCCGCGCCCCCATCGCGACAGCGGTTCAGGAAGGGCTGTTGGTGCTCTACCCCAACCCCACTCAATTGAATGCCCAGGCGGTGGCCACGCGGGGGGAAGTGGCTGCCCTTACCTACCAAGCGCTGGCCAAGGTGGGCCGGGTGCCCAATTTGGATCCGCCGGTGGGGGCTGCCATCCCCGGCCCTGGGATCCGTACCGAGCTCCTTGCCCAGGTCACTCCTACGCCCGAACCCCTGGCCACGCCGGACATTCCCATTGAGCCTCTGGTGGAAACGCTGCCCGCCGCTCCAGAGGTGAGAACCTTCTTTGCCCGCGAAGAGCTGGGATCCGTAAACCCAGGGGATACCGTTACCGTGTTTTTGCTGGGATCCCCAGGGGCGCAGGGATCGTTTTCCATCCCCGGCATTGCCTACAACCTGCCACTGCAGGAAACCCGCCCAGGGCAATACGAGGGCAGCTACACCTTCCGCAGCCAAGACCGGGCCTCAGAAGCGCCTGTTTTTGCCCGCTTGGAGCGGGATGGACTGGTAACCCTGGTGCAGCTGCCGGATAAGACCATCACCATCGGGCGGGTGACCGACACCACCTTCCCCACCATCAGCGAACTGGCCCCTCCCAACGGATCCCTAACCGACAACTCTCGCCCCTCCATCTCAGCCCGTTTCCAAGATGACCAAGGAATCGACCTCAATAGCTTTACCTTGCTGGTGAACAATGTGGATGTCACCGCCCAAGCCCAGCTCACCCGCACCGGCTTCGCCTACACCCCAGCCGAGCCGCTGCCCACCGATCGACCGACCTTGATCGCCGTCCAAATTGCCGATACCAGCGGCAACACCACCATCCAGCAGTGGTCTTTCCAGGTGCAGGCCGCCCAGCCCACTCCCACACCGACCCCAACACCAACCCCAACACCGACAGCCACGCCCACACCGACCCCAACGCCGACTCCAGCTCTGACCCCAACGCCAACCCCAACACCGGTAGCTACGCCTACTCCCACACCCACGCCGGAAGCTACACCCACTCCCACTCCACAGCCTGGCGGGGAGCATGACTCTAGTCAATAATAAGCTCAACTATACTGAAAATAATGTATAATATGTTCAGTACGGATTACTACCAGTTGATCTTTCTGTTTACTTTCGAGTCTGCCAACATGGTAGCCAAAGCAAAGCAGAAAATTGGTAGTAAGACGACACGGAAACTGCGCTTTGGGTATTCTACTCAAAGCTTTGCGGGATACCGCCATTCTGTTTGGAAACAAACAGAATGCTATCGCTGCATAGTTGAACAGTGATGTTCAGCAGTGTTCAGCGTAAATGTATCAGCCTTCACCTTCTCCTTCTCCAGAAGGACGGTCTCCTGCAGAACCCAAGCCGGAGTCCAGCCCCGAGGCTCAGGAGAGTGAGGCTACAGAGTCTCCTAAGCCAGAATCCCCAGCCCCCCAGCCAGGGGATCCCGGCGGACCGACTCCTTCTCCTTCCCCCAGCCCCTAGGGAAAACTCGATCCAGACCCCGAACAGGCTCAATAGTGTTTTAAGAGCTTCCGATCCCTTAATACCTACTAAATCTAGTGGGCACAAGCGGGGCAGGATGTTAAGCTACTGCCAGTTGCGACCGGATGGGATCCATGAGCTCAACCTTGCAGCCGTTCCTGCATTTGTTGCAGAGGAGTTCCTTTTGGGGGGTGTTGATAGCCGGTGCCGTTACCCCGGTTGCCGCTCAGCAGTTCGAGTTCACCCCTCAGCCGGTGCCCCCCAGGGGGGATCCCGTCCCTACCTTGCCCTTGCTGAGTGCTCCGCCCTCCCCCAGCTCTGCCACGGCCCTGCCACCGGTACCTCAGGTGCCGCAAATGCCGCTGGATCCCACGGCTCCGGTTTTGGATCCGATCCCGGTGGTGCCCGTTCAAGCGGCCCCAGGTGGACAACTCCCCCAAGGCGAGGCCTATTCCTATCAACGTCGGCCCGACCTCAGCCCAGGTGGGGATCTCCCTGGAGCCACGCGGGGCGAGCTGCCTGCCGGCACCCGTATTCTCCTCACGGTCTACCGCCCCATCACTTTCCAGCCCTACCAGGCCATTAACGGCCACCTGGAAGTCTCCGAGCTGGTGGTGGATCGCTTTGGCCAGGTGGTGATCCCGGCAGGGAGTGTGGTGTGGGGCACTTTTGAGCCGGTTTACCGAGAACTGAAGTTGTCTGGCCGGGAGGCGGAGAGCGCCGATCCCCAAGAGCGGGTCGTCGGCAGCCGCTTTGTGGCCAACCGCCTCACCATCGGCTCTTCCACCTACTTGGTGAGAGGCCAATCTGCGCCGCTACCAGTCGGGTTGGATCGCAACGCCGACGTCGGCACAACTGTAGCCCGCGGGGCAGGCTATGGGGCAGCAGGTGGGTTGGCCTTGGGGATCCTCACGGGGGGATGGGGCTTTTTGCCGATCTTGGCCGGCAGCTTGGCCGGCGCTGCGGCAGGCAGTACCAATATTGACCGGGTGGTGACGCTACAGCCCAATACGCTGGTGGAGCTGGAACTGACCGATAGCCTGATCATCCAATAACTGGTCAACGCTCTCTTGCGCTGGGGCAGCTCGGTAGAGTAGAAGAGAGCCCCCTCCATTGGTTCCATGGCCTTCTGGATCTACGTTGTGCCCCCGCTGGCCGGGCTGGTGATCGGCTATTTCACCAACGACATTGCCATCAAAATGCTGTTCCGGCCCTACCGCCCCTATCGGGTTTTCGGCTGGCGCATCCCCTTTACCCCCGGCCTGATCCCGCAGAACCAACCCCGTCTGGCCAAGCAGATCGCCAAGACCATCATGGGATCCCTGCTCACGCCGGAGGAACTGCACAATCTGGCCCGCAAGCTGCTGCAAACCGAGCGCATGCAAGCAGGGATCCGCTGGCTGCTGGGGGTAGCCCTGGATCGGCTGCAAAACCCTGAGCAACAGCAGCAAACTGCTCAGGTGTTGGCGCGCATTTTGGCCGATCTGTTTAACGAGTCGTTGCCCCGCCTGGTGAAGGTGCTGGCCCGTCAAGAAACCTTTTTGGAAGGGCCCATTAACCAACTGTTCGACCAAGTGTTGCTGGAGCTGCGCCTCAGCAGCGAGCAGGCTAAGCAGCTCTCGGAGTGGATCTTGAAGCAGGCGCTGCCCCCAAAGGTGTTGCGGCAGAACTTGGTGGACTTTCTCACCGATCGCAACATCGAATCCCTGGATGAGGAGTTTCGTGAACGAGCGACCGGCTCCTACTGGGTGGTGGCCAACTTGTTCGGCCTGAAAAATGCCCTGTTGCGCCTGCGCACCTATTGTCTAGAAGAGCCGGAAGGGGCAGAAGCCATCTTGGAAGATCTGCTCAAAGACATCAACGCCTCCCGCCGCCTGACCGAGATCCTGCAGAACCTCTCGCTGCAAAACCTGCCGGTTTCCGCCGTGCGTCAGTTGCGCCGTGCCCTCCGCGACGGGATCCAAGATTACCTGCGCAGCCAAGGGCCAGAGGTTATCAAAGGGCTGGGGGAGACCATCGATTGGGAAAAAGTGGCCAGCCTGGTGTTGGGACGCCTGCGCAACTCCAAGGCGTTGATCACCTCCATCGATCAGATCAGCGCCGACCTGGCTTTGGTCTTGGAGCGCTACCTAGAACGGGATCTCGAATCCCTGATGATGCAGGTGATCCCGGTGTTGAACCTGGATCAGGTCATTGCCGATAAAGTCAACGCCACCTCCCCTGCCGACCTGGAGCAGGCCATCCAGCAGATTGTGCGCCAAGAACTCCAGGCCATCGTCAACTTAGGCGGCCTCCTCGGCTTTTTGGTGGGCTGTGTGCAGGTGCTGTTCTTGCTGGGCTGACGAGTTTGGGTTGGGCTTTGACTTTGGCTATGATATGAGAATGCGATTAACAATTCTCCACACTTCGGATCTCCATGCCAATCTACATCCCTGGAACTACTTCACCGGGATCCCTGCGGAGCACGGTTTAGCCAAGCTGGCCACCCTCATCAAGCGCGTGCGAGCAGCCAGTGAGGATCCCGTCCTGCTCATCGACAGCGGCGACACCATTCAGGGATCCCCCTTGGGCACCTACTATGCGCAAGTGGAGCGCGTCTCCCCTCACCCCTTGGCTCATGCTCTCAACGCCTTGGGCTACGACGCCTTTACCCCCGGCAACCACGACTTTAACTTTGGGCTGCAAGTTCTCCAGGATTTTATCGGCGATCTCCGCTGTCCGGTGCTTTGCGCCAACATCCTCCGCCAGAATGGGGATCCCCTCTTCCAGCCCTACCTGATCCGGGAATTGGCCGGGGTTCGCGTCGGCCTGTTGGGGCTGACCACCCCCCGCATCGACACCTGGGAGCGCCCGGACTACATCTTGGGCCTACGCTTTGCCCCCCTGCTGGAGACTGCCCGCCACTACCTGTCGCTGCTGCGACCTCAGGTGGATGTTTTGATCTTGATCCTGCACAGCGGCCCCAACCAATTGCCCCCCCTGCGCACCCCTGAGCATTGGCACAACCCAGATCGCTCCGGCTGGTGCAGCAACAAAAGCCTGGCAGGGGAAAACGAACTGTTGGCCCTGGCCGAACTGGACGGCATTGACGTCATCCTCTCCGGCCATACCCACCAGACCATCGCCGGTCTGGGGGGATCCCAAGCTCTGGTAGTTCAGCCCGGCTATTGGGGCAGCCACCTCTCCCAGGTATCCCTGGAGCTGGAGCGCCAGGGCAGCCGCTGGCAAATTCTCGGGAAAAGCGCACAGCTCCTCTCCGCCGAAGGGATCCCTCCCGATCCCGAACTCTTGGCCTTGACAGAGCCCTATCATCAAGCCACCCTGCGCTACATCCGTCAGCCCATTGGCCAAGCCCGTTCTGCCTATAGCGGCGGTCTGGCAGCCCGTCTGGGGGCCAACCCTCTGGCAGAGCTGCTCCATCAGGCCCAATTGCAAGCAGTGCGGGAGGCAGGATTCCCCGCAGAGCTCTCCCTGGTCAACATCTGCAGCAGCGCCGGCCTGTCAGCAGGCCCCATCTCCCTGCAAGATGCCTACAGCCTCACCGTCTACGACAACACCCTCTGCGTTTTGGAGATCACCGGAGATATTCTGCGGCGCGCCCTGGAACAGACTGCCGGCTATTTTCGCCAGTTGGATCCCAATCACCTTCCCGCCGATCCTGCTGCCGTCGTGGCCCCCGAAGCCCGCGGCTACACCTTCGACCTCTACCACGGCATCGACTACTGCTTCGATCTCACCCGCCCCGTAGGAAAGCGCCTGGTGACCTTACAATTCCGCGGACAGCCGGTGGAACCAGCACAGACCTTTCGCCTGGCCATTAACCACTACCGAGCCGGCGGCGGCGGCGGTTACAGCATGTTCCAAGAAGCCCAAACCCTGTGGATCTCAGCCGATAGCATCCGCGACTTTCTGGTCTACTATATTCACACCCACTCCCCCATTCAACCCATCTACAGCCCCAACTGGCGCCTAATCCCCGACTTGGCCAAGATCTACTTCCCCGATTGCCTGGGCCGGCCACGGGAACATCTGCTGGTCGGCTAGGAAAGAAAAGATATTGACTTCAACTGGCTGAAAGAGAACCCGGTAGAATACGATCAACACAGAGCCTGGTTTGGCTGAGTGCAGCGGCGGTTTTGAAACTGCCAAACTGGGGATATCCGAGTCACTGCTCATTGCTAACACTTGCCGACATCGCCCATGACTGCCGAAGAGAAGCAACCGATGGCCCCAGAAGATACCTATCCTGAACTACAGGAAGAAGAGATCGACGTAGAGGCAGAGCTGGAGAAGCTGATTTTGGAAGATAGCGAAGCAGAAGCCGGTACCTCCTCCGGAGAAACCGCAGCTGAGCCTTCTCCAGATCTCGGTGAAGCTCTCAAGCAGCTCCAGCACGAGTTGGAAGTTGTCCGCCAGCAACTCAAAGAGAAAGAAGACGCCTACCTGCGCCTCTACGCCGATTTTGAAAACTACCGGCGGCGTACCCAGCGGGAAAAAGAAGAGTTCAGCCAAAAAGAACGGCAGAAATTTGTGCTGGAGATCTTGCCTGTTGTGGACAGCTTTGAGCGGGCTCAGCAGCAGCTGAAGCTGGAAACCGACCGCGAGCGGGAGTTGCACAACAGCTACCAGAGCGTCTACCGCCTGCTGGTGGAATGCCTGAAGAAGATGGGCGTCTCCCGCATGAAATCGGTGGGCCAGCCCTTCGACCCCAACCTGCACGAAGCCATAGCCCGTCAGCCCAGCCCAGACTATCCCGAGGATGTGGTAGCCATCGAATATCAGCCAGGTTACAAGTTGGGGGACTTGGTGATCCGTCATGCCATGGTGGCCGTCTCGGCGGGCAGCCCCAGCTCTGAACCATCCCCGCCAGCCCAGGCCACCAGCGAACCCGGCCCGGAGAGCACTCCTGCCTCTCCCCAAAACCCCCAACCTTCCTAGCCGAACTTGCTCACTTGAACCTTGACAAACAGAGCCAGAGCAGTCTCAGAAACGCTACAGTAAAGCTACGGAGACGAAAGCAACGTCTGAAGGTTTCAGCGGGATTCTGGGCAGAATGCTTTTAAGATCCGTGGAATCGCGTTCTTGGGTTGAGACTTGGCGCACGGGGAGAGGGGGCTATGGGTAAAGTCATCGGGATTGACCTGGGAACCACCAACAGTTGCGTGGCGGTTTTGGAAGGTGGTCAGCCCGTTGTGATCACCAACGCCGAGGGAGGGCGCACCACCCCCAGCATTGTCGGCTTCGCCAAGAACAACACCCGCTTGGTGGGCCAACTGGCCAAGCGCCAGGCGGTTACCAATGCCGAAAACACCATCTTCAGCATCAAACGCTTCATTGGCCGCACCTTTGCCGAGACCGAAGATGAGCGGAGGCGGGTTCCCTACAAGGTCATCCCCGGTCGAGACAACATGGTGGAAGTGGCGGTGCAAGATCGCGCCTACACTCCGCAGGAGATCTCCGCCATGATCCTGCAAAAGCTGAAGGCCGATGCGGAGGCCTATCTGGGGGAGCCGGTGACCCAAGCCGTGATCACCGTTCCCGCCTATTTTACCGATGCCCAGCGGCAGGCCACCAAAGATGCGGGCACCATTGCCGGCCTGGAGGTGCTGCGCATCATCAACGAGCCGACAGCAGCCGCCCTGGCCTATGGCCTAGACAAACAAGATCAAGACCTGCGCATTCTGGTTTTCGACCTGGGTGGCGGCACCTTCGATGTCTCGGTGCTGCAACTGGGCAGCGGCGTGTTTGAGGTGCAGGCGACCGCCGGCAACAACCACCTGGGGGGGGATGACTTCGACCAAAGAATTGTCGATTGGCTCATCCGTCAGTTTTTGGAGACGGAAGGGATCGACCTCTCGCGGGATCGCATGGCCCTGCAGCGGATGCGGGAGGCTGCTGAGAAGGCCAAAATTGAGCTGTCCAGCACCCAGGTTACACTCATTAACCTGCCTTTTATCACCGCCGACGATTCGGGGCCCAAGCACCTGGAAGTGGAGCTGACCCGCGGCAAGTTTGAGGAGTTGGTGCGGGATCTGGTGGAGGCCACCGTGGAGCCTACAGAACAGGCGCTGCGGGATGCTGGCCTCTCCCCTGCAGACATCGACCGCGTGCTGCTGGTGGGCGGCTCCACTCGTATTCCCGCTGTCCAGGAGAAAATTCGGCAAATCTTCAAAAAAAACCCAGATCGCTCCGTCAACCCGGACGAGGCGGTGGCCCTTGGCGCTGCCATCCAGGCAGGCGTGGTGGGTGGAGAAGTGAAAGATCTACTGCTGCTGGACGTGATCCCTCTCTCGATTGGGGTGGAAACGCTGGGGGGAGTCTTCACCCGCATTATCGAGCGCAACACCACCATTCCCACCAGTAAAACCCAGATTTTCTCCACTGCCACCGATGGCCAGAGTGTGGTGGAGATTCACGTCCTGCAGGGAGAGCGGGCCATGGCCAAAGACAACAAAACCTTGGGCCGCTTTCAGCTGACCGGGATCCCGCCGGCTCCCCGTGGGGTGCCCCAGATCGAAGTCTCTTTTGACATCGATGCCAACGGGATCTTGAAAGTCTCGGCTCGGGAAAAGGGGACAGGAATCGAGCAGAGCGTCAAGATCACCAACAACGGTGGCTTGAGCAGCAGCGAGATCGAGCGAATGCGTCGGGAAGCGGAGGCCTATGCCGAAGAAGATCAGCGCCGGCGGCAGTTGGTGGAAGCCCGCAACCAGTCAGATAGCCTGCTCTACAACTACGACAAAACCCTGCAGGAGCATGGCAATCGCCTCAGCGAAGCTCGAATCCAGCGGGGGGCTCAAGTGGCGGGCACATTGAGGGCATTGCTGGCAAATGATAACGTAGACTTAGCAACTTTACGGAACGCAATGGAAGAACTGCGGGCTGTCCTGCTGGAGATGGGTAGCGAGATCTATGGAGCTCGCTGAGGATTCTAGGCAACTGCTTGCTCTCCCCCAGCTCCGGTGCCTTGTAGGTCTGCTTCGGTTGTGCTGCCTGACAAGTTGCATCTCAAGTGTGTCTGATGTTTTGATCTTTAACCTCTTCTGAAGCGCTTCTATGGCTCGCGACTACTATGAAATCTTGGGGGTTAGCCGCGATAGCTCCAAAGAGGAGATCAAGCGCGCCTATCGACGGTTGGCTCGTAAGTACCACCCGGATGTCAACAAGGAGCCAGGCGCCGAGGAGCGCTTCAAGGAGATCAACCGTGCCTATGAGGTGCTCTCTGATAATGAGCTGAAAGCCCGCTACGATCGCTTTGGAGAGGCGGGTTTGAGTGGAGCTGCCGCGGCAGCAAGTGGATTCCAGGATTTTGCGGGGATGGGTGGCTTTGCCGACATTTTCGAGAGCTTTTTCACCAACTTTGCAGGGGCAGGAGCCAGCTATGCCCGCAGTCGCCAGGGGCCGGTACGGGGCGATGATCTGCGCTTTGACCTCAAACTGGAGTTTCTGGAAGCCATCTTCGGCGGCGAAAAGCAGATTCGCATCAGCCACTTGGAAGTCTGCAACGTCTGTGGAGGCAGCGGGGCTAAGCCCGGTACGGAGGTGAAAACTTGCCCCACCTGTGGGGGCAGTGGTCAGGTGCGGCGGGCAACCCGCACGCCGTTCGGCAACTTTACCCAGGTCTCGGTTTGTCCCACCTGTGGTGGCAGCGGTCAGGTGTTGGAGGAGCCCTGCTACAACTGCAATGGCGAGGGCTTGGCCCAAACCACGAAGAAACTGCGCATTAACATTCCAGCCGGCGTGGATAGTGGCACCCGTTTGCGGGTTTCTGGGGAAGGCGATGCCGGTCGACGCGGTGGCCCGCCCGGGGATCTCTACGTCTACCTATTCGTGGAGCCGGATCCCGACTTCCAGCGAGATGGCCTGACCATTCTCTCGGAGGTGCGGGTGAGCTATTTGCAGGCCATCTTGGGGGCCAAGGTCTCTGTGCCCACCGTGGACTCGAAAGCCGGCCTGGAGGAGGAGGTGGAGCTGACCATCCCAGCCGGATCCCAGCCGGGTACAGTGCTGACTCTGGAGGGCAAGGGGGTACCTCGCATTGGCAACCCGATGTCTCGGGGCGACCACCAAATCACGCTGGTGGTGGAGATCCCCACCCGCATCAGCTCAGAAGAGCGGGAATTGCTCATGCGCCTGGCTGAGCTGCACGGAGAACGCATCAACAAGCGGGATGGTTTCTTGGGCGGGTTGTTGCGGGGGCTGGCCCAGATGCCTGGCAACCGGGAGCGTGAGGAAGAATGACTGCAGAGGCTGTTTCGTCGGAAGAGGTCAAGTTTATCCTTGACCAGCGCGGGATCCCTTGCCCACTTAACTACGTGCGGGCGAAGCTGCGCCTGGAGCGCATGGCTCCTGGAGAATTGCTGGAGCTATGGCTGGATGCGGGAGAACCCCTGGAGCAGGTGCCCAACAGTCTAGCCATGGCCGGGCATCGGATTGAGGGACAGGCAGCTTCCCCCGAAGGCCATTACATTCTCTGGGTGCGTCGCGGCACGCCTGCGTCGCCATGAGCCCGGTGAAACCAGAAGGAAAGGGGGATCCGGGATCCAGTTGTACCGGCTGGGTGCGAGCAGCGCAGGCCAACTTTTATCGCGTGCGGATCGATCCGAGTTTGGCCGCCCTTTTTCCCGAGATCCCGGCTCGGTTTCCGGTTGAAAAGCCCACGCCGGCAGAGATTCTCTGTACCAGTCGGGCCAAGCTGAAAAAAATGGGTCAGCAGGTGATGGTGGGGGACTGGGTGGAGGTGCGCTTGCCGCCTGCTGCCGCCGACCTCTGGCCGGAGCGGGGGGTGATCGAGGCGATCCTGCCGCGGCGCACTCAGCTGCCTCGACCTGCTATTGCCAACGCAACCCAAGTTCTGGTGGTGGTGGCCCTAGCCGAGCCCGACCCTGAGCCCAATGCCCTCAGTCGTCTGCTGGTGCAAGCCGAGGCCAGCCAACTGCGGGTTCAGGTGGTGTTGAACAAATGCGACTGCGTGGATCCAGAAGTGGCGACAACTTGGGTGGAGCGTCTGCAGAGGTGGGGATATGAGCCTCTGTTGGTCAGTGCCCACACCCAAGCTGGGATCCCCCAGTTGCAACAGTGCTGTCGAGATCAGATCTCGGTGGTGATGGGCCCTTCCGGGGTGGGCAAATCCAGCTTGCTCAATCGGCTGCTGCCGGACGTTCGGCTGGCTACTCAGGCCGTCTCCAGACGTTTGGGCCATGGTCGGCACACCACCCGCCATGTGGAGCTGTTTCCTTTGCCGGAAGGCGGTTGGATCGCCGATTCGCCGGGATTCAATGCTGGCGAAGGGATCCCGCCGGTGCATCCTTTGCAGTTGATACGGTGCTTCCCCGAAGTAAGGGATCGCTTGGGCGCCTGTCAGTTTCGCGATTGCCTGCACCATCGAGAGCCGGGCTGTGGGCTCCGAGATCTGGATTGGGAACGACGGACTTTTTACTTGCAGCTTTTGCAAGAAGTCCAGCAGGTGCAAAAGGCATCGGTGGGCCTTATCCAGCCTGGCCAAGATCCCAGTCTCGCCAGAATTGCGCGAAAGACCCCAATCTGAGGACTATAGTCATTCCAAACTAGATTGAGACACTCCTCAAGCATTCCGTGCAGCTTCTGCGACCACTCCCAGCCCCTCTTCCTTTGGGAGAGGGGAGTTAGGAACCAATACACAATACAACAGAAATGTTTCATTCCTGTCTAAAATGACTATAAAACGACTGTAGAATGTCAGGTGGACCAGATCTTGCGGATGGGCAAGGTGAAGCCCGGCAGCACGTCCTCTCCCGATAAGGTTTCCGGATCTTCGACCAATTCCGGCGCTTGCCCTTGTCGGTAGATCATCACCCGCTTGGCCTTGGGATCCAGCAGCCACCCCAGCCGGCAGCCGTTGTCCATGTATTCTTGCATCTTGGCCTGAGTTTGAATCCAAGAGTCGGTGGGCGAGAGGATCTCCACCACAAAATCGGGGCACAGGGGCAAAAATCCTTGACGGACTGAGGGATCCAAAGCTTCCCACTTTTCAATCGGGATCCAGGCCAAATCAGGGGAGCGGTCGCTGCCTGAAGGCAAGGAAAATCCGGTGGAAGAATCAAAGCTTTTCCCTCGGCCCGATTGCCGATTCCAAACATAAACTTCCCCGGCAATTTCGAAGTTAAGATTGCCCGTTTCCCCACCGGTTGGAGACATGATGACCAATTCTCCTTGGGCAGTACGCTCCAGCTTCAGCTCAGGATTGGCGGCACAAAGCCGGATAAAATCTGCTCGGCTGAGGGTTATCAGGGGAGATAGATTCAGAGTCAGAGCAGCCATGGTAGTGTGACTCCGCCTGTTTTTGGCCTATCGCTCAACATTTTTACTGCAGCTGTTTCCAAGGTTGGGAGAGTTCTGCAATTGCGTGGGATCCCTGTCATGCAAGAGATCCATCAGAGTTGGCTGGGTTAAGGGTGTGGAAAAAAGCTGTATCAGGGATCGTAAATCCGTGAAAGCTACTCATATCAAGCCGACCAGATCTTGCGAATGGGCAAGGTGAAGCCCGGCAGCACGTCCTCTCCCGATAAGGTTTCCGGATCTTCGACCAATTCCGGCGCTTGCCCTTGTCGGTAGATCATCACCCGCTTGGCCTTGGGATCCAAAAGCCACCCCAAGCGACAGCCGTTGTCTATGTACTCCTGCATCTTGGCCTGGGCTTGAACCCAAGAATCGGTGGGCGAGAGGATCTCCACCACAAAGTCAGGACACAGGGGCAAGAATCCCTGGCGGGTCTGGGGATCCAGAGCTTCCCACTTTTCCAGCGGGATCCAGGCCAGGTCAGGAGAGCGGTCGCTGCCTGAAGGCAGAGAAAACCCCGTGGAAGAATCAAAGGTTTTGCCTCGGCCTGATTGGCGATTCCAGAGGGTTAGCTCTGTGGTGATCTCTGCATTCCAGTGGCCAACTTCACCGCCAGTGGGGGACATGATCACCAGCTCTCCTCGGGCAGTGCGCTCTAGCTTTAGCTCAGGATTGGCCGCACATAGCCGGATAAAATCCTCTCGCGTCAGAGTCATCAAGGGGCTGAGATTGAGCGTCAAGGCCGTCATGGCATGAACTGGAGCATGCAAAACCGGATTGCTAGAATGACCCCACTGCTGAAGTGCGACAGGAAGAAATTGCGATCCCTGGTCTTAGTTTAAGAGTCTCAATCTAGTTTACTTTTGATTCAATGTTTTCCAGGGCTTGAGGATGGATCCCTGCTGCGATGGCTTGCTGCAATACGTGACGACGCACCTCTTCAGTGTGCCTGTCAAGCACCATTTTCAGAGCATAAAACCGGTTGATGGCAAGCTCGTTGAAATGGGCCAGCGCCGCTGCGGCAAAGGATCCCTCTGCACCCCGATAGAGGTATCGCACCAAGGTATCGGCGGCTTCTATGGCCAGTTCCCCTTCCAGAGAATGCAGAGCTTCTAGATTCTTCTCCACTTCTGCTAGCGAGTTGCCACAAGATACCTGTGTTAGACCCATCGATACCCAGCCCACTAACGGTTGCCGAATCTTGAGCCAGCCGTTGAGCGGCTCCATGACCCGTACTTCAGCACCCTTGGGCAATTGACCGATAACATTGCCTGTAGCTACAGCGGGTGTTAATCGCACATTAGTCGGCGGATTGGGATCCTCTATCTAAGTAATGCAGGGCAGGGGGACATCTGTGTACAAGGTGTCGTCGATCTCAACCTCCTTGCCGGCATTGCGAAGTGTATCAATTAGCCGACTGACAACATCTTTGGGCACCTCTAGCACTGTCGAAAGCCAACTTTGATTAATGCTTGGCCTCGGCCCCCAACCCGCCTGAGCTGCCACTATCCACCGACTACTTTGTTTTTTAAGCAAATAATAGCCATCGATCGCCGGAAGGTCGCCAACTTCGGCAGAGGCTTCGGCTAGGGCATAGTTTTCGACAATGGCGATTGCTCCAGTTTCCAGAGGATGAACCGGCACACCGAACGATCGGGCTGCCGCTTGGCGAAGATACTCGTTGAGAACGGGGTCGGTGAGCACAGCCTGCTCTATGGCCGCACGGTCGTCAGCGCTGCTTGGGTTTAGGGTGGCTGAGGATGGCGAGGTTTGCACAACCCAAGTTCTCGCTGTGGCAGCAGGCAACACTGGCAAAACTTGAAGGGAAGCTGCAGGAGTTTCTGCCTTGGATCCGCCATTGTCCAGGGATTGCGCAGAGGCATTGCCGACCAAAAGCAGCAGCGTTGTTGCTATCGACAATGCTGATGGGATTTTCCTCAAGCTCAATATCGATCGGCAGCTTTGGGATAGAAGAGCTTGCATTTTCATCAACATCTGCTGAAATGGTTTGCCCTGCGGAGTTTTTGGAATCTACGCTCTTCTCTAGATAGCAAGCGAGATGGGATCCCGCCGCGATTGCCGCCTGCTGGGTGCTTTAGCCGACGTGAGCGGTGGGGTTGACTAGGCCGATCACTTGAGTGTAGGCGCCGCGAGCTTGGGTCACTCCAATGGTGCGCTCCGCTTTTTCAAGCATGGGACGGCGCAGGCTGACCACCAAGAATTGCGCCTGGCGGGATTGCTGCCAGATCATGTCGGCCAATTTTTCTACATTGGCCCCATCCAAAAACATGTCCACCTCGTCAAAGGCATAAAAGCTAGAGGGGCGATAGCGCTGCAACGCAAAAATAAAGCTGAGGGCCGTCAAGGATTTTTCTCCGCCCGACATGGCGCTGAGACGACGCACTGGCTTGCCTTTGGGGCGGGCCACCAGGGTCAAACCCCCGGCCAACGGATCCTCTGGGTTCTCCAATTCTAAATAGCCCTCTCCCTCGGAAAGCTGGGCAAAGATGGTCTGGAAATGGCCGTTGATGGCATGGAAGGCATCCAAAAACGCTTGGCGGCGCAGGGTGGAAAAGTTCTCGATGCGCAGCAACAATTCGGTGCGCTCTTGGTGCAGGGTTTCCAGTTTGGCGCTGAGATCCCCTAGGCGGGCCTGGATCTGTTCGTATTCGGCGATGGCCAACATGTTCACCGGCTCCAGGGATCGCAATTGCTCTTCGATTTTGCGTTTTTGCCGTTGCAGCTCGTCCAGGGTCAGGTGGGGGGGCAGGGGGGGAAGGGGATCCGGCAGCTCTTGGGCCGCGGCTTGCAGTTGGGCTTGCAGTTGGGCAAGGATGGCCTCTTTTTCCTGCTGTTGGGTGAGGGCGTGGTAGCGTTCCCATTCCAGGCGTTGGAGCTGCTGCTGTTGGGCGCGCAGTTGAAATTCTTGCCGCTCCCGCTCTTGGCGCAGGTGGGCGAGGCGGGCTTCGATCTGGCCCATCTGTTGCCGTTGCTCGGCAATGTGCTGCTGGATGTGGGCGAGAGTGGCCTGGGCCTGGGCGATTTGCTCTTGAAGTTGGGCCTGACGCCGTTCGCCCTCTTGCAGGCGCTCCTGGTGGTGCTGGATCTGGGCCTGCTTCAGGTGTTGCTGGCTGAGGTTCTCCTGCTGCTGTCGCTCCAGGTGGGCCAGGTGGTGTTGCAGCTCCGCCAGGTGGCTCTCCTGCTGCTGTACCGCCTGCTGCAGTTGCTGCCAGTGCTGGTTGACCGGGGATCCCTCCAGTTGGCTGAGCTTGCGGGCGAGATCGGCCAGGCGCTGTTGCAAGGGATCCCAGCGGAGTTGAATCTGGTGCAGCCGCTCTTGGATCTGCTGGCTTTCGCTTTGCCATTGCGCCAGGGATCCCTGCAGGTGTTGCAGGCGGGCCTGCTGGTTTTGGCAGTCGGCCTGGTGCCGCTCCAGGTATTGCTGGGCTTGCAGGGCGTCCTGGCGGGCCAGGAGCAGGGCCTGGGCCAGTTGTTTTTCGCGGGCTTGGGCGGCTTGGAGGCGAGGGGCGAGGGCGGCCAGCAGCGCTTCCAGATCGGCCAGGCGGGCGCGCAGGGCTTCCCCTTCCGAGTGTTCGCCCGCAGAAAAATGGATCCCAGCTCGTTGGGGGCCGGTGCCGCCAGTGATGGCTCCCGAGGTTTCCAGCAGCTCCCCTTCCAGGGTGACCATGCGGTGCTGGCCGATGTAGGGCCGGGCCAGCTCCAGGCTCTGGAAAACCAGGGTGGAGCCGAACACAAAGCCAAAAACATCTCGGTAGCGCTCTTCAAAGTGCACCAGGCGGATGGCGTAGTCGATCAGACCGTTTAAGTTGAGGGGGGCGGGCGGGCGGGCGGGCTGCAATTTGTTGAGGGGCAAAAAGGTGGCGCGCCCCAGTTTTTCCCGCTTTAAGAGGTTGATCGCGCTGACGGCGACGCTTTCATCTTCCACCACCACAAAGTGCAGTCGGTTGCCTGCCGCAATCTCCAGCGCCAGTTGATACTGGGGATCCACCTGCCCCAACTGGGCCACCAACCCCAAAACCCCCGGCAGACGGGCACTCAGGATGGCTTGGGTCGCTCGGGATCCCTGGGATTCTTGCAACACTTGGCGGCGGGTTTCCCATTTGTCCAGTTGCCGCTGCTTGGCGTGCAGCTCGGCGGCCAGGCGTTCGTGGGTGGCGCGATCCAACTCCAGGCTGGCCTGCAGTTGGGCCAGCTCTTGGGCCAAAGTTTGAACCTGAGCTTCCGACTGTCGGCAAGTGTGTTCCAGCTCGGCGGTGAGGGCCAGGTGGGATCCCAGCCACGCCTCGATCTGGGCAATCTCCGCCTGGATCTCTTGGCTTTGCCGTTCCAGTTGCCGTTGTCGCTCTTGCAGGCGAATTTGCTCCTGTTGGAGAGGCTCCTGTTCGGCGCGGAGTTCCTCAATGTGGCGGGTGAGGTAGCGCTGCTGTTTCACCCAGGCATCGGCGGATTGGGCTAGGGCGCGCAGTTGTTCGCGGCTCTGTTCCAGGCTGGTTTGGGCTTTCCGAACCTGGGCCTGCAGGGATCCCTGGGCTTGGGCCAGTTGCTCTTGTTGGCTGTGCAGGTGTTCCAGCTCCGCCTGCAGATGCTGCTGTTGGGCTTGGCACTCCTGATGTAGGCGCTGCGCTTGCTCGATCTCCTCCTGCCAGGCTGCGATCTGTCGGCTGACCTGTTGCCGCTGTGCTTCGGCGGCGGCGATTTGGGCTTGCAGGTGCAGGTATTCCTCCTCTCCAAGAGCATGGATGCGGCTTTGCAACTCGGCCAGGGCGGCTTCGGCCTGTTGCAAATGATCGTTCAAGGTCTGCACCTGAGCAGTGGCCTGCTCCTGAGTTTCCAGAAACCGCTGAATGGCCGCCTGGGTTTCTTCCACTTGGGCCTGCAAATGCCGCCAAAGCAACACCTGTTGCTGCTGCTCCAGCGTTTGCAACTGCAGCCGCAGTTGCTGATGGTGTTGAGCCTTTTCGCTCTCTTTGAGCAGCCGTTCTCCCTGGGCTTGCCATTCCTGTTCGATGAGCCGAAAGCGCTCAATTTGTTCCCGTACCGCCTCCAGCTTGCTGTTGGCCTGGGCGATCTTGCGGTCGAAGGTGGCCACCCCCGCCAATTCGTCGATGATCTGCCGCCGTTCCTTGGGGTGCATGGAAATGATGCTGGTGACATCCCCCTGTAAAACAACGTTGTAGCCGTTGGGGTAGATGTGCATCGCCTCCAGTTGTTCGTGCAGCTTGCTCAGGGTACAGGGCACATCGTTGATGTAGAAAGTGCTGGTGTAGGGCAGGGAATCGGGATCCTCTCCCTTGCCGGGGCTGACCCGCAGCCGACGGCTGACTTTCCATTCTCTCGGCTGGCCGTCTTCTCCCGGCCCCAGATCGAAGGTGACGGCGACGTGGGTCTCTACCCGCCGGTTGCTGCTGAGGCTGCCAGAATGCACCAGATCCGAAAGCCTCTCTGCCCGCATCCCCCGCGAGGACGATAGCCCCAGCGCGAACAGGATCCCATCCAGGATGTTGGACTTGCCGGAGCCGTTGGGGCCGGAGATGACCGTAAAACCCGGCAACAGGGGCAGCGAGGTCGTGCTGCCAAAGGACTTAAATCGGGTCAGCTCGATCCGCTTGATGTACATCCCGCCCCATATCTAGCGCAGCCAGCAGCAGATGATGGCACCAGGCTAGCACGGGTAGCGCAGCCTGCCCAGCTTCTAAGAAGGCTCAGGATCTGGGCTCGGGCTGACGAGCAGATCGGCCTTTTGCAAAAGACGATGCACCTCTGCCTGTAGCTCTGGCCACTTATAGGTGAGCAGGTTGGGCTTGGAGATGAGCAGTAGCCGGTATCCGGGTTTCAGGTTTGGGCACAGGGGCCGCAAGATTTCTCGCAACCGGCGTCGCAGCCGATTCCGCTTGACAGCAGATTTGCTCACCTTTTTCCCGATCACCAGCCCCACCTGGCTGGGGATCCCTTCGCACCCCGCCGGCATCGGCTGAAACAAAAGGATCAAGCCTGCACCGGAACGGCGCTGCCCCGCCTGGTAAAGCGCCTGGAAAGCTCGCCGATCTCGCAAGCGATAAGGAGCAGGCAGCATTGGGCACTGAAAGGGAATCCCAGGCAGGAGTCAACCCGTCTTGGACGCCGACACCCCAAGAGTTTGAGATGGGATCGGCTCTGCTAACCCTTAAGAAACCGCCAGGCGATAACGCCCCTTGGCCCGCCGCTGCCGCAAGACCTGCCGCCCGCTTGCCGTGCGCATCCTGGCCCGAAACCCAGAGACGCGAATGCGTCTGCGATTGGTGCCACGAAGGGTACGCTGAGTCATGGTGGAGACCAACTCATCCTGTCAACAAGGCCTGCTGCGACTGGCGAGGGAGAAGCCCAGTTCACCGGCAGACAATTAGCAAAGCTTTATCGTAGCAGACTCGACGGAAAATCGCTAGATTGGCCGCCTCACGCCGAGCAGCTAAATTGGGGATCCTACAATCCCAGTCGAGAGAGCAGAGGCACCGGGTTGGCGCCCCTGTCTTTGCTGGGCTTTGGCTGTGTCGCTTTGGGTGTGTGGTGTGGACATCTCCCTAGATCGACTCTGGGACGAAGCTTTGGGGCATCTACAGGTGCAGCTCAGCCGTCCAACTTTTGAGGCTTGGATCAAGACGGCGCGAGCTGAATCCTTGGTGGACAACCGCCTCACCATCTCCACTCCTAGCGAATGGGCGCGGGGCTGGCTGCAAAAGCACTACGCCTCCACCATCACCGAGGTGGTGCAGCGGGTGGCCGGAATCCCTTTGCAAGTGGAGTTTTCCGTCGCTCCCCAGGCTTTGGTCGAGGAAGAAGCTCCTTCAACGGCTGTGGCCTCAACCTCCCGCAAGGCCGGCAGTTTTCCTGCTTCCGCCCCCTTGGGGCTGGAGGTGAGCGGCAGCCTGCCCATGCGAGCCCTGGATCTCAACCCCAAGTATTCCTTCTCGCGGTTTGTGGTCGGCCCCAACAACCGCATGGCCCATGCAGCGGCTCTGGCCGTGGCCGACAAGCCTGGGCGGGCCTACAATCCCTTGTTTCTCTGCGGCGGGGTAGGGCTGGGCAAAACCCACCTGATGCAGGCCATCGGCCACTACCAACTGGAGGCGAATCCGCGGGCCAAGGTCTTTTACGTGTCCACCGAACGGTTTACCAACGATTTAATCGATGCCATCCGGCGAGACAGCATGCAGTCTTTCCGGGAGCACTATCGAGATGTGGATATTTTATTGGTGGACGACATTCAATTTATCGAAGGCAAAGAGTACACCCAAGAGGAGTTTTTCCACACCTTTAATACGTTGCACGAGTCGGGCAAACAGATCGTGCTAGCTGCCGACCGCTCCCCTCACCTCATCCCTCGGCTGCAGGAGCGGCTCTGTTCTCGGTTTTCGATGGGCTTGATTGCGGAAATTCAGCCACCGGACATCGAGACCCGCATGGCCATTCTCAAGAAAAAAGCCGAGTACGAGGGGATGATCCTACCGCCTGAGGTGATCGAATACATTGCTACCACCTACACCAGCAACATTCGCGAGCTGGAGGGCGCCCTCATCCGTGCCGTTGCCTACGTCTCCATTTCTGGCCTGCCGATGAGTGTGGAGACGATTCAGCCCATCCTCAATCCCCCCAGCGAGCCGAAAGAGATCACCGCCGACATGATTACCGATGTGGTCTGTGAAGAATTCGGCATCGACCGAGACAGTTTACTGGGATCCTCCCGCAAGCGCGACATCAGCCAAGCACGGCAAATTGCCATGTTCTTGATGCGCCACTACACCAACCTCAGCCTGCCCAAAATTGGCGACTACTTTGGGGGAAAAGATCACACCACCGTCCTCTATAGCTGTGAAAAGGTCAGTCAGCTACAGCGGCAAAGTCTGCAATTTGAACGGCAACTGCAAAAATTGGTCGAGCGCTTGCGGGTGGTTGCCAACAGCCGGAGCAGCTAGGCTTTCTGTTGTCGCTGGGCCGTCTTTGAGGTGTTGTTGCCGCGCTGTGGAGCATGACTCTAGTCAATAATAAGCTCAACTATACTGAAAATAATGTATAATATGTTCAGTACGGATTACTACCAGTTGATCTTTCTGTTTACTTTCGAGTCTGCCAACATGGTAGCCAAAGCAAAGCAGAAAATTGGTAGTAAGACGACACGGAAACTGCGCTTTGGGTATTCTACTCAAAGCTTTGCGGGATACCGCCATTCTGTTTGGAAACAAACAGAATGCTATCGCTGCATAGTTGAACAGTGATGTTCAGCAGTGTTCAGCGTAAATGTATCAGCACCTCCAGCCTTGCCCGTCTGCGTGGAGAATCCCTCGGAAAGCGGCTACAGTAGGGACGCGATGCATGGGGTTGCAGGCGGTGAGACAGTCTGGCAAAGGGCTTCCCCTGGGTATGCTGCTCCTCTGGGCTGGACTGGTGCCTGGGTGGCCAGTTTGGGCCAATTCCACGCAAGCCAGCATTCAGGATCCGGCGCCAGCCACGCTCTCAGCCGCTTTGGATTTGGGCTTGGATAGCCAACTTTTGGAAGGCAGCCCCGTGTTGCGCCGCTGGCTGCAAAACCCGCCCCATCTCCTGGAAGAAATCCGCAACACCCCTGTCTTGCCCACGCGCTTGCAGGCCGGTTTCGAGTCCTCTTCTCACTGGCGAATCAGCCTACAAGACTTGCGTCTGGGAGATCGCCTCACCCTCAGCGGTGACTATCGCCAATCTTCCGAACATCCCGAAGTGCGCCAGTACGGGTCGGAAATGCGTTACTTTCTGGCCCCCATGGGATCCCGTTTTAATCTGGCGCCACAACTGGGGTATCGGGCTTTGGAACAAAAGAACCGCAGCCTCAGTGGAGTTAGCTATGGGGCTTTTGCCGTTTTGGCCTTGGCTCCGGGAGGTGTAGATTTGACCGGCAGCTACAGTTGGGTTGCCCCCCAGGAGCCGGAAGAAGGACAGGCCACCCTGGCGGAGCTCACTGCTGCCTACGCCATTAGCCCTTCCTTTCGTCTTTCTGCTCGCTATAGCCTGCGCAACTCGACCCTGGATCGGGAGTTTAGCTTTGGCGTTGGGCTGGAGTGGATCCCCTAGCCTGCGCTCTCGCCCTCACTCCCAGGCCCTCTCCCGGTGGAAGAGGAGGGCTGGAGATCGACGCGACTTGGATTTGGGTGATGGCTCCGCTGTGGACTCAATGAATGGCCACCTCAACCCAGCCCAGATCAGAGGCGCACTGCCCGCACAAAGGCCACCCAACCCAAGCTGAGATAACGCTCCAACTGCAGCCCCACCTGTTGAAGGTGCTCGCGCAACTGGGTTTCCGAGAAAAAATGAAGGCCGGTGGCTTCCAGCCATTGCTGCACCATCTGCCCCCATCCCTGTACCTGCTGGCTGTGCATCGAGACAAAGGCCCCTCCCGGTTTCAAGACGCGGGCAATTTCCCGCAAACAGGGATCCAAAGGCAATTCGTTCAAGGTGGCCCCGCTGATCACCGCCCCAAAAGTTCCAGAGGCGAGGGGAAGCTGTTCAGCCCGAGCCCGCATCAGGCTGTAGTGCTGCCAGTGGGGCTGCGCTTGTTGAGCGGCTTCCGCCAATACCCCTGCTGCATTGTCCAGGCCGATCACCGTCCGTTGTGGATCCTTGGCCAGGAGCAAGCGGCTCCAGTACCCCCCGGCAGTGCCCAAATCCAAGATGGGATCTTCCTCCCCCACCAACTCGGCCAGCAGTTGACTCTCCCGCTCGCTCCCAAAGCTCTCCCCCGTCAGCAGCGACAGGGCCCAGGGCCGCCAGAGGCGATCGTAGCCCCAGGCAAACCCAGGCAGATGGGCAATGGCTTGGGCCGGCGTGAGATGCAGGTCCGATGAGCTGCCGATAAAATCCACAGCCCCAGAAGCGGTGATGGGGTAAATTTGGCCACAACTGGGACAATAAACCCGATCTGCCACGGATCCCTGTTCCCGCCCTGGTGCTTGGGTCAGCCCTTCCCGACCGCAGCTCAGGCAGCGATAAAGGTGAACCGGCAAAGCAGAGAGCGAAGAGAGCATGCGACAGCCCAACGCAACCCAAAACTCGCGAGGAAAAGGGGGCAGCTGCCGGGATCCAGCCCCAACAACCCCCCCAGTTGTCTATCTGGCAATGGAGATGGGATCCCTTAGACCAGCTTTGGACTCCGTCCCGCTTCCGGGAATGGACTGGGTAGGCCGACCTTCTCCGGGATGGGCACATACTCTGAGACAATCGCCCGGAATTCGTCGCCATCCAGGGTTTCCCGTTCCACCAAGGTATCGGCCAATCGATCCAGCAGAGGGCGGTGCTCCAGCAAAATCTGCTTGGCTTTCTGGTAACAGCTCTCCAGGATCTGCCGCACCTGGCGGTCGATCTTGGCGGCCACATCCTCCGAGTACTCGACGCGGTTCATCCAGCCGCCGCCCAAGAATACCTCGTTGTTGGGGGGATCCAGCATCAAGGGCCCCAGCTCAGACATGCCAAAGCGGGTCACCATCTGCCGCACCAGATTCGTGTTCTGCTGTAGGTCGTTGCTGGCTCCGGTGGTCACTTCCGAGTAGCCGAAGACGATCTCTTCAGCCGCCCGACCGCCAAAGCCCACCACCACCCGATCCAGCAGCCAAGCGCGGCTGTACATGCCGGAGTCGATCTGCTCCTCGTTGGGCAGTTGCTGGGCAAAGCCACCTGCGCCGCCGGAACGGGGGATGATGGTCACCTTGTTCAAGGGATCCGCGTGGGGCAAAAGTGTCATCAACAGGGCATGGCCACACTCGTGGTAGGCGATCAGGCGCTTGCTCTTGCCGTCCAGAAGCGGCGGCTTGGTCAGGCCAATGGTGATGCGGTCAATGGCGTCCTCAATGTCTTGGTTGGTGATGGCCATGCGCTGACGGCGGGCCGCCAAAATGGCCGCTTCATTGAGCAGGTTGGCCAGATCCGCGCCGGCAAAGCCGGGGGTACGGCGGGCAATCGCCTCCAGGCTGACCTCTTCCGCCAGCTTCTTGTTGCGGGCATGCACCCGCAAGATCTCGTAGCGCCCCTTGAAACTGGGCCGATCCACCGTAATCTGGCGGTCGAAGCGGCCCGGACGCAAGAGAGCCGCATCCAACACATCAGGGCGGTTGGTGGCGGCAATCACGATAATGCCGGTGTTGCCCTCAAAGCCGTCCATCTCGGTGAGCAACTGGTTCAGGGTTTGCTCGCGTTCGTCGTTGCCACCGCCGATGCCGGCCCCCCGCTGCCGGCCCACCGCGTCGATCTCGTCGATGAAGACGATGCAAGGCGCATTCTCCTTGGCCTTCTTGAAGAGATCCCGCACGCGAGAGGCGCCCACCCCGACAAACATTTCCACAAACTCAGAGCCGGACAGGCTAAAGAAAGGCACTCCTGCCTCGCCGGCAATGGCCTTGGCCAGAAGGGTTTTGCCCGTCCCCGGCGGCCCCACCAACAACACACCCTTGGGGATCTTGGCCCCAACAGCGGTGAAGCGCTCCGGCTTCTTCAAGAAGGTGACCACCTCTTGCAATTCTTCTTTGGCTTCTTCAATCCCGGCCACATCGTCGAACTTAACACCGGTTTTGGCTTCCATCTGAAAGCGGGCCCGCGATTTGCCGAAGTTCATTGCCTGCCCAGGGCCGCCCGCTCCAGCACCGGCACGCCGCAGGAAAAAGAACAACCCTCCCAACAGCAATAGCGGGATCACCAGGTTGCCCAGAAGCGCCCAAAAGGCGCTGCCATTGCGGGTGGGTACCACTGCCACTTCGATCCCCTGCTCAGTGAGGCGGTCCACCAGTTGCGGTACGGTGTTGGGCAGCAGGTTCACTCGGTAGCGGGTGGAATGCTGGGTCTGGGGATCCACAGCCGTAACTTCAGCTACCAGATTGTTGTCCGTGAGGCGCACATCCGTAACCCGCCCCTCCTCGACGTAGCGCAAAAAGCGATCGTAGGTGAGGGCCGAGGCCAAAGCTGCATGGGCGGGTGCAGGCTGCAGCACCAGGCCGGATCCCTGCCAGAGACAAAAGCCCAGCAGGAGGGCGATCAGCCAGCGCTGGGGAGATAGAGGCTTGTTCATAGGGAAGAGAACGCTCGGTTATTAAAAGTCCTTTAACAAACTTAACCTGTCCATCCTGGAAGGCACAACCCTGCCCCCGCACCAAGGAGAACTCAATGGGCTTGAGATCTTGTAGGGATCCCTGCCCCATCCGATGCCCGCCACAAGCCTGCAGTTAGGCCGAGCCGGGGGATCCCAGACCATCCAGCCCATAGACGCGCCGCCACATGGAGTCAGCCAGAGCAGCGGGCATGAGCCGCATCAGCCCCAACGCCACCTTACCCCCCGTGAAAGCGGTGTAGCGGTCGGAAGGGTGAGGATCGGTCATCGCCCTCAAGATCGGCTCCGCCACTTTTTCCACCGGCCAGGCCATTTTGCTGAACGAGCTGGCCAGCTCGGCGGTCTTGTCCAAGATCGCCTTGTAGGGGCCGTTGGGGTTGACAACGGCAGCAAAGGTTTCTTCCGCCACGCGGCCAAACTCGGTGGCTACCGGCCCCGGCTCGATCAAGATGACCTTGATGCCGAAGGGGGCCACTTCCACCCGCAGGGCGTCGCTGAGGGCTTCGACAGCAAACTTGGTGGCGCTGTAAACGCCGCTGAAAGGCATGGACAGCTGGCCGGCCACCGAGCTGAGGTTGAGGATGCGGCCACTGCCCCGTTCCCGCATTTGGGGCAAGAGGGCACGGGTGAGGGCGTGCAAGCCAAATACATTCACCTCAAACTGGCGCCGCATGGCCGCCACATCCACCTCTTCCACCGGCCCCATCTGGCCATAGCCGGCGTTGTTCACCAGGATATCCACCCGGCCAAAATGATCCAGAGCCTTTTGGGCCAGCGCCTCCACCTGGGCCGTATCGGCCATGTCGGTGGGCACCACCAGCGCCTCCGCTCCCCGACTCTCCACCAAGTCTTTGACGTTTCGCAGCAGCCCTTCCCGGCGGGCCGCCAGCACCAAGCGAGCCCCGCGTTTGGCCGCCTCCAGAGCGACGGCTTCCCCAATTCCAGCAGAGGCACCGGTAATCAGCACCACCTGATTTGCAAGTGAAGGCATGGTTTCCTTGATCCAAACTCTTCAACATCCTAGAAGAACGACTGGGATCCCTGGAGAGGGGCAGCCTCGCCTTCCGAACTTCTGGATTCGGCATCCGCTATCATGGCTACATTGGGTAAACCCAGAAAACAGCCGGGACAAAGCCCGATAGACAGGTCTCTGCTTGGGCTGAAGTCCTATGGCGCTTTGATTTAAAGTAGAGAGTTGTGTATAGGGTGCAGCGACTGTGAAGTACTTCTGCAGGCGAGTTGGCCGAGGTCGATCTCTCTCCCCGGAAGAGCGTTGGGTTGTTACTGAGGTTCGATTGGCTCAATTGCTCAGGGCAGCGGAAGCCAACTTGCGGGCCAATTCTGAGTTGCGCCAACAGCAGCAGGAGCAGCAAAAGCAACTGGAAGCCGAGCGCCGCCACAGCGAAGCCCTGAGAGACTCGACCGCCGATTTGCGCACCAGCGTAATGGAGCTGCGGGAAGGACAGGCCCTTTGGCAGAGCCATGTGGAAGAGCTGCGCTCTTGTCTGCGGGAGCTGCTCAAGGAACAAAGCGAACTGGTGCAGATTGTTGCCCAGCAGCAGCACATCCTGAAGGATTGTCAGGAAGTCATCCGCGCCATGCTGGAGCAAATGCGAGATGACCACCGAGACTTCCGCTCTGCCATCAGCATTTTGCTGGAGGAGCTGCACCAAACCGTGCGCTGTTTGGTTATCAGGTCAGGTGGCACCCTACCCAAGCCCGTTCGCCATCCCGAAGTGCCGGAGACGGATCCCGGCTCCCCGCCGACCGATTCGGCCTCGCCTGGGGAAGGCTCTTCGTCCTAGGGATCTTCTGCTCCCCCAAGAGCTATCCCACATCGCCTTCCGGCAGCCACTGCGGCCAGAACAGGCGCAACTCCCTGACCCGCTCCCCTTTGACCAGGAGGGATCCGCCCCCGGATCGGCTTTGCAGCGGGATCTCGGCAGGAGAGAAGGAGTACACCTGTTCAGACTCCGTGATCACATCCAGTTGCAGATGGGAAGGCCTCTCCAGCTCGGGGGGGAGACCCACCAAGCCCACCAGCACATCCCCTCGGTCGGAGAAGTGAAAGGCCGGCGCGCCCACCGGACTCCGCTCCAAGATGGGGATCTCGCTCAGGGGCAAGCGCTTCAGGTGGCCCAACCGGCTGGCCAGAACCAGGATCCCTTGGGAGGGCACCAGCGCCATACCTGCAATCTGTTCGGCGCGCCCCAAACGCAGGGCCGGCGATCCCATAGCCGCTCGACCCATCAGGGGAATCTGTTGGACATCCAGCCGCAGCACCCGTCCCCCTGAAGTAGCCAGGACGACGCTGTAGCCTTGGTGGCCGGGATCCCAAAGGGCTGCCCAGCCCAGCTCATCTCCCTCTTTTAGCTTTAGGACAGTGGATCCCCGTTGGGTAAGGCCCATTAGCTCTGCCAGGGCCACCCGCTTGATCCGCCCCTGCCGGCTGAGCACCACCAAACTTGCCTTGCCCGGATCCGGATCCAACGTGAAGGTGGCGACGATCGGCTCAGGGTTGGGAAGAAGGGTAACTAGAGGCACCCCCCGTGAAGAGCCAGTGCTGAGGGGGATCCCTTCGATGGGCAGGGTGAAAGCTTTGCCGCCGGCGGTGAGCACCAAGATTTCCTGCTCCAGCGTGACGCATTCCAGGCCGACCAGCACATCTTCCCCCAGTTCCCGTTGCGCCGGGTTGCTGCGGGAGCGACGGCTAGGCAGAGGCAGGCGGCGCACATAGCCCTTGCGGGTGAATTGCAGCAAGAAGTGGGTCTCTTCCGTCTCTTCGCCGCTGGGGATTTGGGCCACTTCCGCTTCCAGCTCCGAGGCCGAGAGGATCTGGGTGCGCCGGGGATCCCCGAAGGTCTTTTTCAGGTGTCGCAGCTCTTTTTTCAAATAATTCAAGAGCTTGCGGCGGTCGCTGAGGAGCCCTTGCAGTTCTTCAATGCGGGCCTGCAGCTGGGCGTGTTCCTGGTGCAGCCGTTCCCGCTCCAATCCCGTCAGGCGACGCAGAGGCATGGCCAAAATCGTCTCTGCCTGCTGGGGGGTACAGCCCAGGCGAGTTTGCAATTGGGCTTTGGCCGTGGTGCCATCGGGCGCTTGCCGCAGCAGCTCGATCACCCCCTCCAGATCCGCCAACGCCAGCAACATTCCTGCCACCTCTTCCGCCTTGCGCTGCACCTGCTGCAACTCGGCACGGAACATCCGGTTGAGGGTGGCCTCGCGAAATTGCAAAAAGTGTTGCAGGATCTCCTTGAGGCTGAGCTGCCGCGGTTCCCCGTTCACCAAAGCCAGCAGGATGGCTCCAAAGTTGCTTTGCAAAGGGGTGAGCTTGTACAACTGCTGCAAAACCGCTTGTGGATTGGCTTCTCGCTTCAGCTCCACCACCACGCGAATGCCGCTGCGATCCGACTCATCCCGCAGATCGGCGATGCCGCTGATGCGGTCTTGGTTGGCCAACTCGGCCACTTTCTCGATCCAGGCCGCTTTGTTCACCTGATAGGGAAACTCGCTGATGACTAGAGCAGGCCGCCGGTGGCGTCCTTTGCCCGGCTGGATCTCCTCGAAGCGGGCCACCCCCCGTAGAGTGATGGAGCCGCGCCCGGTGAGGTAGGCTTCGCGGATCCCTTGGGTGTCCAGGATTTGGCCGCCGGTGGGAAAATCCGGCCCTGGGATCCACCGCAACAGCTCCTCAGGGCTGAGGTCGGGATGGTCGATCAAAGCCAACAGGCCATCCACCACTTCCCCCAGGTTGTGGGGTGGGATATTGGTGGCCATGCCCACAGCAATGCCGGCAGAGCCGTTGAGCAGCAAGATGGGCAGGCGGGCCGGCAGGACGGTGGGCTCCGCCTGGGATCCGTCGAAATTGGGCATGAAATCGACGATCTCTTCCGACACCTGCTCCAGAAGCGCTGTGTGGCTCAGCTCCGCCAGCCGACACTCCGTGTAGCGCATGGCCGCCGGTGGGTCATCATCCACAGAGCCGAAGTTGCCGTGCCCCGCCACCAGGGGATAGCGGCTGGAAAAGTCTTGCACCATGCGCACCAGCGCGTCATAGACCGCCTGATCCCCGTGGGGGTGATATTTCCCCAGCACATCCCCCACCACCCGTGCGCATTTGCGGTAGGGGCGATCCGGCGTCAGGCCCAGCTCGTGCATGGCGTAGAGGATGCGGCGGTGTACCGGCTTGAGGCCATCCCGCACATCCGGCAAGGCCCGCCCCACGATCACGCTCATGGCGTATTCCAGGTAGGAGCGCTGCATCTCCCCCTGCAAATCGGTCACAATCACCCGACCCAGACGGGATCCCCCACCCGAGCCAAATCCCAGTCCGTCGAGAGTCAGTTGCTGAGTCATGGCACAAAGGAGCGGAACGCTTTCCAGGTTACTCTAGCCGCTTCTGCGGGCCCCGCGAGAGGGATCCCATCTCATCCCATCTCACATCCCATCTCAATAGAGATAGAGAAGAAGCGAAGAAGTTGAGAGCAGACCGAACCCCGCAACTCCCGCCTCGTGCTATGACTTGAAGCGGCAGCACCCACCGCAACACCACTATGGCCGATACCCCGATCCGTTTTGGCACCGACGGCTGGCGAGCCGTGATCGCCGATGGCTTTACTTTCCAAAACTTGACCGTTGCAGCCCAGGCCAGCGCCCAAGTCTTGGCCCGCACCTACCCCGGCGAAGGGATCCTGGTCGGCTACGACAACCGCTTTCTTTCGGAACGCTTTGCCGCCCACACTGCTGAGGTGGTGGCCCGCCTGGGGATCCCAGTTTACTTCTCCACCTGTGTGGCCCCAACGCCGGCCTTTAGCTGGGGTGCCAAGGAGCGAGGCTGTCACGGCGCTTTGGTGATCACCGCCAGCCACAACCCCCCCCACTATTCCGGCCTCAAGGTCAAGGGAGGATTTGGTGGATCCGTGCCCCCGGAAGTTACTGCTGCCATCGAGCAGGAGCTGCAAAGCCTCCAGCCTCTGGGATCCCACAAGGCCCCCATCCACACCTGGGATCCCTGGCCCGGCTACCTGGCTCAGCTCAGCCGCTTTGTGGATCTGGAAAAGCTCAAGGGATCCCCGGCCAAGATTTGGGTGGATGTCATGTGTGGCTCTGGCGCTGGCGGCCTCAAGCGCCTCTTGGGGGAGAAGGTCATTGAGTTGCAGGCGCATCGGGATCCCTTGTTTGGGGGATTTCCCCCCGAGCCCTTGCCCCAAAACCTGCAGGCTTCCGCTCAGATCATCGCGGCGGATCCCGCCCCCTTGAAAATGGGCTTGGTCTTTGATGGGGATGCCGACCGCATTGCGGCTCTCGATGGGCAAGGCCATTTCCTCAGCCCGCAGATCCTGATCCCCATCTTGATCGACCACCTGGCCGGGCGACGCGGCTTGCGGGGCGAGATTGTCAAAACCATCAGCGGCTCTGAGCTGTTTGTTAAAGTTGCCGAGCGCTATGGCCTGCCGGTTACGGAAATGCCGGTGGGCTTTAAGTACATCGCCGAGCGCATGATGAGCACCCAGGTGCTGTTGGGCGGGGAAGAATCGGGCGGCATCGGCTACCTGGGCCACATTCCCGAGCGGGATGCTCTGCTTTCGGCCCTCTATCTCATCGAAGCGGTCGCGGAAACCGGCCAAGATCTCAGCGCCCTTTACCGAGCTTTGCAGGAACGGGAAGGGTTCACCTCTGTTTACCTGCGCCGCGATCTCCACCTCGCGGATCAAAACCAACAAACTGAGTTATTCAAACGGCTACAGATGGATCCCCCGGCTGAGATTTTGGGGCAGAAAGTGATCAAGCATTTCGACAAAGACGGCCACAAATTTACCCTTGCCGACGGCAGTTGGGTGATGATTCGCGGCAGTGGCACCGAGCCTCTGCTGAGGTTGTACTCAGAAGCCAAAACCCCGGAAGAAGTGAATCGCCTGCTGGATTGGGCAGCAACATTGGCAGCTTAGTTCAGATCCGAGTACCAAGCCCTACGATACTGATCCGAAAAGCACGGAGTGACATACTCCCGCACTCATGCTGACGCAAAGCGCTCCGCGCCGCTAAAGCGAAAGAGTGCGGGCTTCTCAGTGACTCCTGTGAAGGACGTTTCCTGAGCTTTAAGAACGGGATGCCCCACCGCTCTGTATTTGATGTTTATCGCCGCGTTGTGGTCTCGGTGCAGTTCCAGTCCACAATGTGGGCAAGAGTGCCACCTGTCTTGAATGGTCTTCGGTACCTTTTGGCCGCACCGAGAGCAGTTTTGGCTTGTGCCGTTTGGATCCACTGCGATCACCCTCAGCCCAGCTCTTTCAGCCTTGACTGCGAGAATCCGCAGGAATTGCCCCCACCCGGCATCATAAGTAGATTTCGCTAGTCGGGTTCTCGCAATACCTTTGATGTTGAGCGCCTCATACGCAATATGCTTTCCCTTGCTTACCAGCTTCTTGGCTGTTTTGTAGTGGAAGTCTTTACGCTGGTTGGCCACCCTGAGATGAGCCTTGGCCACCCGCTTCAGGGCTTTCTTACGGCGGTTTGACCCTTTCTGCTTGCGGGATAAAGACCGCTGCAGCCTCTCCAGCCGCTTTTGGGCGCGGCGGTAATACTGGGGCACTGGGACGGACTCCCCCGTATCGGTCGTCAAAAAGGAGTCCAGCCCCATGTCGATCCCTATCGTGTTCTCCAGTGTTGGCAGGTCAGGAGTGAACTCGGGGACAGACGTATCTTGCAGGCTTAATGTCACATACCACCCGTCCGCTTTGCGGGTGATGGTAGCAGTCTTGATGACAAAACCGTCAGGCAAAGGACGGTGCTGAATCAGCTTAACTGTGCCAATCTTGGGCAGATGAATGAACTTCCCCTGAAGGCAGTCCTGCTTCATCTGGGGGAAGGTGAAGGAACGATACCGGCCCACCCCCTTGAATCTCGGCCTCCCTATCCTCTTGCCGTTGCGGTCGCCTTTCAGCCAGCGGTCGAATGCTTTGTGCACTCGCTCTACGCAATCTTGGAGGACTTGCGAGTGGACTGCTTGGTATTCGGGGAACCTTGCCTTGGTGTTCACCAAGTCTCGTTTTTGGGAGTAGACATCCGGCCTGTCTCTCAGCTCAGGCAAATGACAGATTAAAGGGCAAGCTTTGATATCACAGCGGTTTTGCTCCCACCAGTTAAACCGCTCTGCCAGCCGATAGTTGTACTGCTTGCGCAACAGCTCCAGCCACTGATCCATCAGGGCAACCTGGCTGGGCGTAGGCCGCAGGCGGTACTGATAGGCAGTCCTCATCTTAAGCGTGCCTAGAAACCGCTACACTGATTATAGCACCAGTAAGGATTAGCAGCCATGAAGCATGATTTTGTTTCCAGCGGCAGAGCTGTATCTGATTTGAAGGCACACTTGGTCTTAACCACCAAGTACCGACGCAAGGTATTTACTAGAGAAATGTTGCAGCGATTGCATGAAGTTATGTATGACCTCTGCCAAAAGTGGGGTTGCAAACTTATTGAGTTCAACGGCGAGGCAGACCATGTTCATCTGCTGTTCCAGTACTACCCGCAGGTGGATCTGTCCAAATTGGTAAACAACATCAAATCCGTCTCTAGTCGCAGGATGAGAAGCGAGTTTGCGGATTACATCAGCAAGATATATCGGAAAAATGTACTGTGGAATGAATCTTATTTCATCGCTTCATGTGGTGGGGTGACGGTCTCGGTTTTGTGCCAGTACATTGAAAACCAAGGAACTCCCGCCTCCCATCCCGACCCAAGCGCTCCGCGCCGCTAGCACGTTCGCTTCAGCGGGCCGTAGGCCATACGTCCTGCGGACAGAGGGCGGGGCTTCTCGGCGGACTAGCTAAGCGCGCCCAGCCCCTGAGGAGACACGCTGGGGACTTTGGATTTGATGTGATCAGTTCCATCACCCCCTCCTAGCTTTGCACAGATTTCTTAGAGGCGATATTTGCTACTCGACTTTGACCGCTGCAAACTTCTGAGCTGCAATTGGGGGAGTCGAAGAGTTAGTAACCGTTACCAGTGCAGCAGAAGAAAAGCCGATTGGGTGTAGCTCAACAGTCTCACCCAAGATGGTCTTGGACATTCATACAAGCCAGGCATGTATCGTCTACTTAACTGTAATGTTCACACGTGCCTGCGCCGAGATAGGAGGACTAGAAGAGTCCGTAACAGTCACCAATGTCAAGAGAGTAGAGCCAATGGGAGGAGTGTCTTTGGTGGCTGGACACTGCACCTTGATTGCCCCCGTTGGCCTGTCAAACGAAAAGCCAGCTGGCGGTGGAGGTTCAGGCTCTGCCTTGAAAGTTAGGGGGTTAAGGACTTTACCTTGGGTGGTAATTTGTGGATTTACGATGACTAGCTTACCAAGGTTGTTGGTGCAATCTACTGAATCCCCATATTTAAGCTCGATAGAACCTACAGCTGATTTCACAGGAATCACAAAGTTAATATCACTGGTCAGGAAGTTGCTGGCAGTAGTTAAGGATGGGTTAAGCTTAATAGTGATGGAGCCAGTGAATACCCCGCCCGTTAGTCGAATAACTCCGAATTCTTGAGGCCCTTTGCTACCTTCCTTAAAGAGGAGAGTAGAGGTCGAAACAGTGAACGGAGCGCCCGCCCCAAAGGGGTTAGGAGTTCCGCTGACATCCAAAACAACCTGCCCACCAATCGGAGGGGCTGCGAGTTCGACCCTGACAACCTTGGTAGCCCCAACTATGTCATTATCGAGAAACTCTATCGTCGAAGGGGTAACCGTAATGGTAGGCGGCGCTTTCTGCAATACCTTAACCGGCACAAGAACATTCACACTGCCCACCGGGTAATTGACAGCTGTTGTGGCAGGGTCGCGGGTAACTATTATGGTGGCATTGCCTTCCTGAGTGGCCGGGATCAAACGGGTTAATGTAACTGTGGGCTTATCCTCGGATCTCGGTGGAATGACAACAGTTACGAAAGAGGCAGCCGTTGTAGAAATGCCCACCACCTGTGGGTTATTGCTTTCCACCTTCAACACCAAACTGCCATTAGCAGGAGCTTTGGAAGGCGTAAGGGTTATAGTTTCGGTAGAACCAACAGTTGTGCCTTCCGCAAACACAACTTTTTCCGGCGTGACGCTGACTGTTTCAACAGGGAACGGAGTGGGGGGAGGAGGAGGGAAAGGAGTAGAAGGAACAGGGGTCTCCGCCTTAATGGTAGGGAGAGGAGCGGGAGAGGGGATGGGAGGAATGGTTGGGGCCGCAACGGGAGTTTGGATGACAACAGTGGGAGCCGGCAAAGGGATCCCTGGCGCTATGGGAGGTAAGCCTACCTCGGTGCCTCCGGTAGGCACGCTAGGAGTTTGAGGGGGGATTATTGGCCCAGGAAGAAGGCTGGTTACGCTCCTATCCTCCTTTGCCTGTTGGCAGCCAATCAAACTGGCTGTGGTGAAGAAAACAGCCCAGATACTGCCCAAAGTGTGCAACCAATCCTTCTTGATCTTCATCTCCTCGCACCTTCACTCACCAAGTTGACATTGCAGAGTTGGCCGAACTCGCAGCGAATAACACCGTTACGGATTAACCACCAGATTGATGGGAGGAGCTGCACTGGGTAGAGTCTGATTGTTCGACACAAATAGCAGCGGCAATGTGTAGATCCCAGGAGCCGTTGCTTGAATGGAGACGTTCACCTCGCAAGTAGCACCTGCTGCCAGAACTCCGCCCGAAAGGTTGATGATCCTTGTTCCCGGTATTGCGCCCAAAGTGCCCCCGCAGGTATTTGGATTGGCAATGCCGGCAGGTGTGGGAGGATTGGCCACGACCAGCCTCTCTGGCAAGACTGCCTGGAAGCTGAGACCACTCAAGGGAATAGCGCCAGCCACTCGGTTATCGACTACAAAGGTGAGGGTAACAGGTGTATTGACCGGCGCTGGATTGGGCCGTAGGAAGCGAGCAAACAGGGGCGAGGGTCCCACAGGAACCGGCGTTGGCACAGGAGTGGGGCCTGAGGTAGGCGTAGGTACAGGCGGCAGAGGAGTAGGAGTTGGAGTGGGAGTTGGCTGAGGAAGGTTGCCACAGGGTGGAATTGCAGAGCCGCGAACCTCGCTTCGAGTTTCCCCTGGATTGAAAATTGAGTCATCAACCCGCAAAACTTGTCCAAATCCGTCCCGGATAGTTAGAACGAAAACAATGTCATCTCCTGTCAGTATCTCCCGGCCATCGATATTCCTAATTCCCTTTGAAAAAATCCTCAAGTCATCGAAAAACCTAGGATCCGTTGGAAACGTGTAGCTAAAGTTGAAGCCGTTAGCGTCAGTGAACGTGTTGCCTCTCCCAATCAGCAGGTTCCTAAACTGACTCAGGGCCTCAGGCCGGATTACGCTGGTAACATCCGTTCCACAAGTGATGTTCAAGACCTGAATGTCTACACTCGCAATTGTTCCTCGGACAATCAGGTTGGTCAAGTCCACTCTGTAAGAGAGCGATGCAGACGGCTGATCGACATCAAAACCACCCCCCGGCCCAAATTGCGGCGGATCCGGTAAGTCGGGCTGAATGGGCGGCGGCGTGATGGGGGCAAAGTCCGGCCCGGGGCGAAAGGTGATGGGCGTGAGGTTGGGTGAAATGGTAGGGGCAACCGCCACCGGAGGGGGTGTAGCTCTGTCGGCAGTCAAGAGGGGCGGCAGCCCACCAGTAGTCTCGCTGCTACAACCAGTGACCAGGGCCAGCGAAGCCCAAGTTACCAGAAGGGAAAGGCCACCGCCGCCAAGGGCTGAGCCAGAACGTCGTTTCATTGGGGAAGTCTCCACTCACTCACACCACAGCAAATCTTTCCGACAGCGTCCAGCCGGGATCCACTGAATTTACCCCTGTACATTGACAAGCAAGATTACGAGGTATCCCGTTTGAAAGGGGGATGACTGCTGTTAGTTCTACTGCATTCCAGGGCGTTGTCAAGCGACCGGCAGAGCAAATCCAAGAAATTTTTCCGGAAATGGCCCATCCCCTAGATATGGGGTATCATAGCCTCGAGCAGGGGCGGCCAGCTTACCTGTAGCGTTGGGGTTGGGTGCCTTTCCCTCCATTTTGTGTGTGGATTTCCCCAGATTAGGGTGTGTGAGGAAGTGCCTTATGAACTTCAAAGGTCGCTCATTAGCGGTTTTGTGTGGAGTCTTGCTGCTAGGCGGCTGCGGCGAGGTTAATGAGTCCCCGACCTTGCCTGGGCCCGTCCAGGTGGATCCCACGGCGTTTGTCTCGGCGCAGGAGTACCGCTTTACCCCCGGCTCGGTGCTGGAGACCACCAGCCTCCGGTTGGACTACGTCAATCCGAGGTTTGACAATGGGATCCCTGTGCGTACCAACCCCTTGCAGGGAAGCGGTGAAGCTCGCATCGCCAATGTTGAAGCCCGCATCTTGCCCGTGAACGAGATCCCAGCCAGTGAGCTGACAATCGACTCCACCCTTCGCTCCAGCACGCTGGCCATCCAAATTGGGCGAACCACACCGCTGGTGAATATCACTGCCTTTGGACCCAACGACGGCAGACTATCTACGCAATTTAGTATCGCCGGGCTGGTTGCAATTTCGACAAACCCCAATGATCAGCGCATTCGAGTGAACACAACCTTTAGAGCCGCCAGTGAAGGTACTGTCTTGACTCTCACCGTGCGCCGCATTTTGGTGAGTAGAAATGGTAATCAAGTCGTCCTGGAGGGAGATTCTTCCCTGATTGTCCCCACTGTGGGTGTATTGTTTGAAAACGGTGGCCCTGGCCCCGGTGGTGAGATTTTGGCGCCTGGCTCCTTTGTCAACCCTCCTCCACCCCAAGGTCCTGTAGTCGCTATTCTCCAAACAGGCAGTTTCTCCGCGAGCTTTGTGGTGCGGCAGCGGGGGGTTGCGGGCGATGGCACTCCTGAGGATGCCTTGGCTCTCTTTGCCCGCCTGAACTTCCGGCCCAACCAGGCGGAGATTGTCTATCGCCCTGCCCAGGTGGGCACCCAGTCGGTGTTGTTTGCCCCGGATCCGACGCGGCCCAATATCTTGCCCAATCAGTTGGTGCGCATCCGGCGCCTACTGAACGGTCGGGTTCAGGCGGAGTTTGATCCGGCCAACGTCAGCACAGTCCTCAACTTTGTCCAGGTCAGCCCGCCGCCACGACCTTTCCCCACACCGATTCCCCAGTTACCTGTCCCTGGGCGTCCAGATGCTCCTACAGCCTTTGATTACTTTTTCTCATTACGAACTGAAAGGGAAGAAGGCGAGGGTACTCCAGTTGTTTTGCAGGGCATCGTGCCTGCAACGGGGGATTTCGTCTTCCGCACCTTGGCCGGAGCACAGTTATCAGGGCCGTTTAACCGGCTTGATATTGGTGGGGGAACACAAAGAGGAAATCTGAACCTTGTCTTCGATTCAACGACCTCTGCTGAGCGCATTTCCGGCCAGTGGTTTTTGGAACAAGAGTTCCCCACCGGCAACATTGAAGATGGGACGGAAAACCAGGAAGGGGCCATTTTGATCATCCGTGGGTTCTTTGAGGGAACTGAGGTGCGGCTGTAACCCAGGCAACCCGTTTGATCCCAGAGCAGGGATCCGCTCTGGCTTGGCCTTTTCGTCGGTCAGAGCTTGGGTAGATCGCTGAGCACCACCTGCGCGCAGTTGTGGCCAGGGATCCCGGTCACTCCGCCTCCTGGGTGCGCCCCTGAGCCGCAGAGGTAAAGGCCGGGGATGGGGGAGCGATAGTCGGCCAGGCCGGAGATGGGCCGCAGGTTGTAGCTTTGATCCGGCGTCATTTCCCCGTGAAAAATGCTGCCCCCTACAAGGCCGAAGCGGGCCTCCAGATCCACGGGCGACAACATCTGCCGTGCGATCACGGCGTTTTTAATGTTGGGGGCAAATTGGGCAATTTTGTCGATTACCCGATCGGCAAATTCCTCCCGTAGGCCATCGTTCCAGTCTCGCCCTTTGGGTTGGTAAGGCACAAACTGACAGAAACAGGAGAGGATGTGCTTGCCTGGGGGAGCCATTGTCGGGTCGGTGGGGGATTGGCTGTAGATCTCGATAAACGGATCCCGGGAAGGGATCCCGTATTTGCAATCATCCCAAGCCCGCTCCAGATAGGCCACCGAGGGAGCAATGTCTACCGTGGCGGAACTGACCACTTCTGGGGGCACTTCAGCAGGGGCCGCCGTGTAGCGAGGCAATTCTTCCAAGGCCAAATTGAGCTTGTACACCGGGCCTGAGGTGCGGTAGTGCCGTTCTAGCCGGTCACGCAAGTCTGGGGGCAAAGAGGAGCAGAGTCGCAAAAAGGTGATTTGGGGATGGGCATTGGAGAGAACCGCCCGCGCCCGCACGGTTTCCCCCGATTCGAGGATAACCCCAGCGGCCTGCCCACTCTCCATCAAGATCTCCGCCACTGGAGCAGACGTGCGGATCTCCACCCCCAAGTCCAGAGCTGCCTTGGCCATCGCTTGAGTAATGGATCCCATCCCACCGCGCACATAGCCCCAGACCCCACGCGAGCCAATGGCGCGACCTACCGCATGGACTAGCCAAATGTAGGGCGTACCTGGAGTCATCGGCCCGGCAGAGGTGCCGATCAAAGATTGGGGAGCCATCGCCGCCTTGACTTGCTCCGACTCGAAGAATTCATCCAAAAGATCGGTGGTCGAGAGGAGCATGATGCGGCGGAAATCGTCTTCATAGCCAGCAGCTGCAAAGCGATCCGCCAGTTGGCCCAGTGAAATCGGCGGCTGCATTAAGGTTGGCTCCACCACCTCGTTCACCCGATCCCAAAACTCCTCCCAGCGGTCGTAGGCTTCCGCATCTTTGCGGGAAAACTTGGCAATTTCCGCTTTGCTCTTGGCGCGGTTATCGGCATACAGGAAGAGGTGCTGCCCATCCGGGAAGGGCATGAAATAGGAAGGTTGCTTGGCATAGACCTCAAAGCCATAGTCCGGCAGGCGCAGATCGCGGATGATCTCCGGGCGCAGCAAACTACAGGAGTAGGAAGCCACCGACACGCGAAAGCCCGGGTGAATTTCTTCTGTAATGGCAGCACCACCAACGGTGTGATAGCGCTCCAGCACCAGCACTTTTTGCCCCGCTTTGGCCAAATAGCAAGCGCTCACCAGCCCGTTGTGGCCGGCCCCAATCACCACCGCGTCGTAGCTCATCGACAATCCTTTTACAAATGCTTCCCCACCCACAATACTCCTGCCAGCCAAGACTCGATCTGCCGGCAAGGGATCCCTGCCTTAACCGATGGAAAAAACCCGATCCAGACTCAACTCTCCAGCCCGGATCCCAGGGATCCCAACTTTCTCCTTGGGGGTGTAAGCCTCTCTTTTTTGGTAAACTCCCGACTCTATTGGCAAGCTGTACGTCTCTAGGCAGTTCTCTTGCAAGTTCAAGATCCAGTAGTTGGGGATCCCGGCTTTGGCGTAGAGTCCGAGTTTGACTTCCCGATCATAGGTAAGGGAAGAATCAGCCACTTCGATGATGAGATAGATGTCTTCGGGCTGAGGATGCCGAGAGCGGTACTCATCCTGCTGAAAGCGCACAATGGCAAAGTCGGGCTCTGGCTCGTGATTGGGGGGCAGTTGCACCGGATCCTGGGTGCGCACAATAGCTTGCTCCTGCACAAGGCCCACCAACAGTCGGTACAGGCGGCTACAGTAGGCGGCGTGCCTCTCCCCTTTCGTCATCTTTTGAACCAGGAGCCCGTCAATCAGCTCCAACTGATTGGGCTCTTCAATCTGTCCAGACTCAATCAGCCGATGAAACTCCTCAAAGGTATATCGCCTGATATAGGGATCCAATCGGGCGGCTAGAGTCATCGACCAAACTCATCAGACCCTAAACTTCATATCACTACTCTACCAACTCACAAAAAAGGGATCCCTGGACCAGCCGAGGGATCCTTATTCAGCAGGTTATGGGCTTGCTACCCCGACTGAGAGGCTGTCGAGGCGATAACAAAGGCCGCGTAGGTCAACACGTAACCCACCGTGAAGTGAGCCAGACCCACCAGACGACCTTGGACAATCGACATGGCCACCGGCTTATCTTTCCAGCGGATCAGCTTGGCCAAGGGAGTGCGCTCGTGCGCCCACACCAAGGTCTCGATCAGCTCTTGCCAGTAGCCGCGCCAGGAGATCAAGAACATAAACCCGGTCGCCCACACCAGGTGGCCGAACAGGAACATCCAGGCCCACACCGCCAGATTATTCATCCCATAGGGGTTGTAGCCGTTGATCAACTGAGCAGAGTTGGCCCAGAGGTAGTCCCGCAGCCAGCCCATCAGGTAGGTGGAGTTCTCATTGAACTGGGCGGTGTTGCCGCTCCAGATCCCCAGGTGCTTCCAGTGCCAGTAGAAGGTGACCCAGCCGATGGTGTTCAGCATCCAGAACATGGCCAGGTAGAAGGCATCCCAGGCGGAGATGTCGCAGGTGCCGCCCCGACCCGGGCCATCGCAGGGGAAGCTGTAGCCGAAGTCTTTCTTATCCGGCATCAGCTTGGAGCCGCGGGCGTCCAACGCCCCCTTGACCAGGATCAAGGTGGTGGTGTGCAGGCCCAGGGCAATGGCATGGTGCACCAGGAAGTCGCCAGGGCCAATGGGCAGGAAGAGGAACCCATTGGGGTCGTTGATGGCTTGCAGCCAGCCCGGCAGCCACACGTTGCCGTAGTTGGGCCATGCCGTAGAGGCGATGCTGTTGGGATCCGACAGCAGCACGTTCATGCCGTAGAGCATCTTGCCGTGGGAGGCCTGGATGAACTGGGCAAACAACGGCTCGATCAGAATCTGCTTCTCCGGCGTGCCGAAGGCCTGCATCACATCGTTATGGACGTACAGCCCCAAGGTGTGGAAGCCCAAGAAGAGCGACACCCAGCTCAGGTGGGAGATGATCGCCTCTTTGTGATCCAGCACCCGAGCCAGCACGTTGTCCTTGTTGGCTTCGGGATTGTAATCCCGCACCAGGAAAATGGCTCCATGGGCAAAGGCCCCCACCATCAAGAACCCAGCAATGTACTGGTGATGGGTGTAGAGAGCCGCCTCCGTGGTGTGATCCATGGACATGAACACGTAGGGGTTGAGGGAGTACATGTGCTGCGCCACCAGCGAGGTCACCACTCCCAAGCAGGCCAGGTGCCAGCCCAACTGGAAGTGTAGAGACTCGTTGTAGGTGTCGTAGATGCCCTCATGTCCACGGCCCAACAAGCCCCCGAACGGCGTGCCCTTGGGTGGGTTGTGAGCCGCCATGATCTCCCGCATAGAGTGGCCAATGCCCCAGTTGGTGCGGTACATGTGGCCGGCCACGATGAAGATCACCGCGATGGCCAGGTGGTGGTGGGCCATGTCCGTCAGCCACAGAGACTGCGTGTTGGGGTTAAAGCCACCCAAGAAGGTGAGGATGGCCGTGCCCGCCCCTTCTGCGGTGCCCCAGACGTGGTTGGCCGTGTCCGGGTTCTGGGCATACACCCCCCAGTTGAGGGTGAAGAAGGGCTTCAGGCCCGCCGGGTGGGGCAGCGTGGTGAGGAAGTTGTCCCAACCCACGTGCTGCCCGCGGGACTCGGGGATGGCGACATGCACCAGGTGGCCAGTCCAAGCCAGGGAGCTGACGCCGAACAGGCCAGCCAGGTGGTGGTTGAGACGGGCTTCAGCGTTCTTGAACCAGCTCAGGCTGGGGCGAAAACGGGGCTGTAGGTGCAGCCAGCCGGCAAACAGAAACACCGCCGCCAACAACAACAGGCCGATGGCACCGACGTAGAGATCGCCGTTGGTGCGCAGGCCGATGGTGTTGAACCAGTAGTACAGGCCAGAGTAGGCCGCATTGACGGGGCCGCCGCCACCGGGCTGGGTGAAGGCTTCCACCGCTGCCTTGCCGAACTGGGGATCCCAGATGGCGTGGGCGATGGGCGTCACACCGGTGGGGTTGGCCACCCATTGCTCGTAGTTGCCCTGCCAGGCGATGTGGAAGACGTTGCCGGAGGCCCACAGGAAGATGATTGCCAGATGGCCAAAGTGGGTGGCAAACAGCTTTTGGTAAAGCCGCTCCTCCGTCATGCCATCGTGGGTCTCGAAGTCGTGGGCAGTGGCAATGCCATACCACAGACGTCGAGTGGTGGGATCGCTGGCCAGGTCTTGGCTGAATTGGGGAAAACGAGTTGCAGTTGTCATGATTCTCTCTTCCTCCTTGCCTTAGCCGAGTGCGCCGAACCGTGCCAGGAAGAACGCCCACGTGGTGACGATTCCGCCCAGCAGGTAGTGGGCCACACCGACCGCCCGACCCTGAATGATGCTCAGGGCGCGGGGTTGAATGGCCGGAGCGACTTTCAGCTTGTTGTGGGCCCAAACGATTGACTCAATGAGCTCCTGCCAATAGCCGCGACCGCTGAACAGGAACATCAGGCTGAAGGCCCAGACAAAGTGAGCGCCCAAGAAGAGCAGCCCATAGGCCGACAGCGCCGAGCCGTAGGAGTTGATCACCTGCACCGATTGCGCCCACAGGAAGTCCCGCAACCAGCCGTTGATGTTGACGGCGCTGGCCGCAAAGTTGCCGCCGGTGATGTGCTCAATCGTGCCATCGGCGTTGACGGTGCCCCAGATGTCGCTCTGCATCTTCCAACTGAAGTGGAAGATCACGATGGAAATGCAGTTGTACATCCAGAACAAGCCCAAGAACACGTGATCCCAGCCGGAGACCTGGCAGGTGCCGCCCCGACCTGGGCCATCGCAGGGGAAGCGGAAGCCCAATTTGCCTTTGTCGGGGATCAGGCGAGAAGAGCGGGCAAACAGCACCCCTTTGAGCAGGATCAGCACCGTGATGTGGATGGTCATGGCGTGAATGTGGTGCACCATGAAGTCCGCCGTGCCCAGCACCATCGGCATCATGGAGACCTTGCCGCCCACGGCCACCACGTCGCCGCCGAAGATGGGGCTAACCGACGCGCCCACATAGGGAGCTGTGCTGGCAATGGCCGAAGTGTGCAGCGACTGAATCCACTGGGCGAAGATGGGCTGCAGTTGGATGCCGGTGTCCGAGAACATGTCCTGCGGACGGCCCAGGGCTTGCATCGTGTCGTTGTGGACGTAGAAGCCAAAGGCGTGGAAGCCCAAGAACAGACACACCCAGTTGAGGTGGCTGATGATGGCGTCGCGGTGGCGCAATACCCGATCCAAGACGTTGTTGCGGTTCACCGCCGGGTCGTAGTCGCGCACCATGTAAATGGCCCCGTGGGCAGCACCCCCCACCACGAAGAAGCCGCCTATCCACATGTGGTGGGTAAACAGGGAGATCTGGGTGGCGTAGTCGATGCCCATGTAGGGGTAGGGGTTCATGGCGTACATGTGCTGGGCCACGATGATGCTCAGGGATCCCACCATGGCCAAGTTGATGGCCAGTTGGGCATGCCAAGAGGTGGTGAGCACTTCGTAGAGGCCCTTGTGGCCTTCGCCGGTGAAGGGGCCTTTGTGGGCTTCCAGGATCTCTTTAATGGAGTGGCCAATGCCCCAGTTGGTGCGGTACATGTGCCCGGCCACGATGAAGAGCACGGCAATGGCCAAGTGGTGGTGGGCTTGGTCGGTCAGCCAGAGGGCACCGTTCTGCGGATCCAGGCCACCCTTGAAGGTGAGAAACTCCGCGTACTTGCCCCAATCCAAGGTAAAGAAGGGCACCACCCCGCTGAAGATGCCCCAATCCACGCTGGGGAACATCTCCTTCATCAGGGCCGGGTTGAGGATGAACTCGTGGGGCAAGGGCACCTGATTCGCCGGCACGCCCGCATCCAACATCTTGTTGATGGGGATGGACACGTGGATTTGGTGACCGGCCCAGGCCAAAGAACCCAGCCCCAGCAGGCCCGCCAGGTGGTGGTTGAGCATCGATTCCACATTTTGGAACCACTCCAGCTTGGGAGCCCGCTTGTGGTAGTGGAACCAGCCGGCAAACAGGCACAGCCCGGCCATCACCAAGCCACCAATAGCGGTGCAGAGGAGTTGGAACTCGTTGGTGATGCCGGCAGCTCGCCAGAGGTGAAATAGACCAGAAGTAATGCGGATCCCTTCGAAGCCGCCGCCCACATCCCCATTCAGGATCTCTTGGCCGAAGATGGGCCAGACCACTTGGGCGCTGGGCTTGACGTTGATCGGATCCGCCAGCCAAGCAGAATAGTTGGAGAACTGAGCTCCGTGGTAGTACATGCCGCTCAGCCAGACGAAAACCACTGCCAAGTGGCCGAAGTGAGCGGAAAAGATCTTACGAGAGACGTCTTCTAAGTCGCTGGTGTGACTGTCGAAGTCATGAGCAAGAGCATGGAGGTTCCAGATCCAGGTCGTGGTCTTGGGGCCACGGGATAGGCTGCGGTCGAAGTGGCCCGGCTTGGCCCATTTCTCAAATGAGGTGGGAACCGGATCCACATCAACCGACACCTTGACCTTCGGCTCTCGCTCCTTTGGCGTAGTTGTCATCAAGAACTCCTCTCTTGCGACAAGGAACGAAGCATCCCTACCCCTTGGCAGAAGATTCCCCCAGGGCAGGACTTACCTGGCATTATAGGTCAGGGTTTGTGAGCCCTCAGTTGCTTCACAATAATTAAACGAGGGATCCCTTGTCCCATCGAGGCTGGAGTCGATTGGCAATTGTTTTTTCGATCATAGATGTAAATATATGTAACGAATTTTCAGTCGACCCAATGGGTTCTAATGAAGGGTTGAAACCAGACAACAAGCAGCAAGGGATCCCCTGGGTGGGGATGTGTGGTAAAACCCTGGCAGCCCTTTTGCAGATACCACCCTATGACCCTAGAGATTCCCCGTCGCCAATACGTCAGCAACTACGGCCCCACCGTAGGGGATCGGGTGCGCCTGGCGGATACCGAACTGATCATCGAGGTGGAGGAGGATTTCACCACCTACGGCGAGGAGATTAAGTTTGGGGGCGGCAAAACCATCCGCGATGGCATGGGGCAATCGCCGACGGCCACCCGCGCCAACGGGGCCTTGGATCTGGTGATCACCAACGCCCTGATCCTGGACTGGTGGGGCATTGTCAAGGCGGATGTGGGCATTCGCGATGGCTACATTGTCGGCATTGGCAAAGCCGGCAACCCCAACATCCAAGCGGGGGTGACGCCGGGCATGGTGGTGGGCCCCAGCACCGAGGTGATCGCCGGGGAGAACCTGATCCTGACAGCGGGAGGGATCGATGCCCATGTGCATTTCATCTGTCCGCAGCTGTGCGAGTTTGCCATCGCCTCGGGAGTGACCACCCTTTTGGGGGGCGGAACCGGGCCGGCCACAGGCAGCAACGCCACCACCTGCACCCCTGGAGCTTGGAACTTGGGCAAAATGTTGCAGGCGGCGGAGGGGTTCCCCGTCAATTTGGGCTTCTTTGGCAAGGGGAACGCGGCTTTTCCCGAGGCTCTGCGGGAACAGGTGGAAGCGGGGGCCTGCGGACTCAAGATCCACGAAGATTGGGGATCCACGCCGGCGGTGATCGACAGCTGTTTGCAAGTCTCGGATGAGTACGACATCCAAACCCTCATCCACACCGATACTTTAAATGAATCGGCTTTTGTGGAAGATACCATCGCCGCCATCAATGGCCGCACCATTCACACCTTCCACACCGAAGGGGCCGGGGGTGGGCATGCCCCCGATATCATTCGCATTGCCTCCGAGCCCAACGTGCTGCCCAGCTCCACCAATCCCACCCGCCCCTTTACCCGCAACACCATCGAAGAGCATCTGGACATGCTGATGGTGTGTCACCACCTGAGCAAGAATGTGCCGGAGGATATTGCTTTTGCCGAAAGCCGCATTCGCCCCCAAACCATTGCCGCCGAAGACATCTTGCATGACATGGGGGTGTTCAGCATCATCTCTTCCGACTCCCAGGCCATGGGCCGGGTGGGGGAGGTGATCATCCGCACTTGGCAGACGGCTCACAAGATGAAGGTGCAGCGGGGGCCTCTGCCGCAGGACAGCAGCCGCAACGACAACTTCCGGGCCAAGCGTTACGTGGCTAAGTACACCATCTGCCCCGCCATCGCCCAAGGACTCAGCCACGTCATCGGGTCGGTGGAGGTGGGAAAACTGGCGGATCTGTGTCTGTGGAAGCCGGCCTTTTTTGGGGTTAAGCCGGAAATCGTCCTGAAGGGGGGCCTGATTGCCTACGCCCAAATGGGGGATCCCAATGCTTCCATTCCAACCCCGCAGCCGGTGTACCCTCGCCCCATGTTCGGCAGCTTTGGCCGCGCCTTGACCGAGACCAGCCTCCTCTTTGTCTCCCAGGCTGCCCTAGACCTGGGGATCCCGGAAAAACTGGGGATTCAGCGCCGGGCCGTAGCGGTCAAAAACTGCCGCGAGATCGGCAAAGCGGATTTGAAACTCAATACCGCCACTCCTCACATTGAGGTGAACCCGGAGACCTATGAAGTGCGGGCCGATGGAGAGCTGCTCACCTGCGAGCCGGCAGAGGTGCTGCCCATGGCACAACGGTACTTTCTGTTCTAATTTTGGGAGAGTTTGAGAGCTCTATTGAGCGTTTGATCGGTAACCCAAGCATGGGCCACCTTGTTCTCCGCCACCTCAGCAAGCGCTTCCACAAGGGAGGGATCCCTGTCCTCAGGGATTTGTCTTTGAGCGTGGAGGCAGGGGAGATCTTCGCCCTGCTGGGGCCGTCGGGCTGCGGCAAGTCCACCACCCTCAATCTCATCGCCGGCCTGCTGGAGCCGGATCCCTTGCCCTATCCGGGGGAAATCTGGCTGGACGGGATCCCCCTCAACCCTCTGCCGCCGGAACGGCGCGGCGTGACTTTGCTGTCCCAACACAGCCGCCTGTTTCCCCACCTGAGCGTGGGGGAGAATGTTGCTTTTGGCCTGAAAATGCGGGGCATTCCCCGGGCAGAGCGGGAGGCTGCCGCCTGGCGCATGTTGGAGCGGGTGCAATTGGCCGGATTGGCTCAGCGTCGGCCCAGTCAGCTTTCTGGCGGACAAGCGCAGCGGGTGGCCCTGGCGCGGGCTTTGGTGATTCGGCCCAAGGTGCTGCTGTTGGATGAACCTTTATCGGCCCTGGATGCCAACCTGCGCCAAGAGATGCAGGCCCTCATCCTGGAGCTGCAGGCGGAAACAGGGGTGACGACGGTGCTGGTTACCCACGATCAAGCAGAAGCCACAGCCATGGCCCAACGCATCGGCCTGATGTTTGAGGGGCAGCTACACCAGGTGGGATCCCCTGTGGAGTTCTATCAGCAGCCGCGCTCCGAGCGCATTGCCCGCTTTTTTGGCGGGGTCAATTTTTTCGATGCGCAGGCGGAGGGTCACCAACTTCGCCTCAACAACGGGATCCGCTTGAAAAGCGCCGTGCCACTTCAAGGTCAGGTGCGGCTGACGGTGCGTCCGGAACAGGTGCAGGTGCTTCCCCAGCCGCCCGGCTTGGCCGACAATGTTTTCTTGGCCCAGGTGATGGCGGAACGCTTTGCGGGCACCCAGCGACGGCTGACCTTACAAACCCCTTGGGGCAGTCTGCAGGCTTGGGTGGCTCCCCACCAAGTGTTTGCGCCGGGGCAGACGGTGTGGATCCACTTGCCGACAGAGGCTCTGTGGCCTGTGGAGATTGGCGGGGATCCCTCACCCCCGGCCCTTTTCCCAAAGGAGGAGGGGAGAGTTTAAGTTGAATCTGGAACCTGAAAGTTGGATGGGGATGGTGGCAAGGCTATGCAACCCAAAAGCGTTATCTGGAAGCGGCGGCAGGTGTTGGCCGGCCTGGGATCCCTGGGAGCTTGGGCGTTGAGTCAAGGCTCTCCGTTGGCCCAGAATACCTCACAGAGTTCGGTAGATCTGGGATCCCTGAGCTGGGCGGATATTCTGGAGCGGGCGCGGGGCAGCTCTGTCAACTGGGCCATGTGGAGCGGCAGCGAGGCCATCAATGGCTTCGTGGATGGCTGGGTGAAAAGCCAGTTGCAGGAGCGTTATGGCGTTCGCTTGAACCGGATCCCGCTCACGGATACCGTTGAAGCAGTCAACAAGGTGATTGGGGAGGTGCAGGCCGGTCTGCGCAGCGGCGGCAGCATCGATCTCATCTGGATCAATGGCAACAACTTCCGCACCCTCAAGCAGGGGAATTTGCTCTTCGGCCCTTTTGCTGAGAAATTGCCCAGCTTGCCCTTCTACGATCCCGCCGATATTGCAACGGATTTTGGCCTGCCCACCGAGGGCTATTCTGCACCCTACACCGGCAACTACTTTTTGATGGCCTATGATGCCGAACGGGTACCCAATCCCCCCCAGAGCCACGCCGAACTGTTGGCTTGGGCAGAGGCCAACCCAGGGCGATTTACCTACGTGGCCCCGCCGGATTTTCATGGCAGCCGCTTTTTGTTGAGCGCCTTCTATGGTGTGACCGGGGGCTATGCTCAGTACAGCGGGCCGGACTTCGATGCCGATCTCTGGGCGCGACAATCCCCTGCCCTGGTGGAATACCTGAGAAAGCTGGATCCCTTCCTGTGGAGACAGGGCCAAACCTACCCGCCCACCTTTGCCCGCCTGGCGGAGCTCTTTGCCAACGGCGAAGTGTGGCTCATCCCCACCTTTATCGATCAGGTGATCTTACGCAAGGGCAACGGCCAATTTCCCCCCAGCACCACCCCCTATGGGATCCCGGGCACCAGCTTGATCGATCCCTCGTTTACAGCCATTCCCATCAATGCGGCCAATCCTTGGGGGGCGATGGTCTTGGCGGAGGTTTTGGCCAGCCCGGAGGGGCAATTGGAAAAGTTCAAGCCGGAGGTCTGGGGGGATCTGCCGCTCATTGATGTCAGCCGGTTGTCTGCCGACTACCAAACAGCTTTTGCCCAACTGGAGGCTGCTGCCGGGATCCCCATTCAAGAGGCCATTGCTGGGGCAGTGCCCATCGTGAACTCCGAATACACGGTGCAACTGGAGGCCCTCTGGCAGCAACAAGTCTTGCCGGGATAGGGGTCACCCAGCCTCTCTCTCTTGGGGATCCGACATTGCGGGCAATGGCGGATCAGGATCCTCACCTTGGGGCAACCAAACTTGGAAATGCGTCCATCCATCCGAGCTGTTGACGGAGATATTCCCCCCCATATGCTCCACCAGTTGCTTCACCAAAGCCAGCCCCAGGCCGGTGCCGCCGTGCTTCCAGCGATCCGATTGCGGGATCCGGTAAAACTTTTCAAAGATGCGGGGCAGCTCTGCTGTTGGGATCTCGCTGCTGTTGCTGCAGACGAAGAGGATCCCCTCTCCTTCTGAGACAGCCCGCAGGTGGATGGATCCCTCGGGGGCCGTGTACTTGATGGCGTTGTGCAGCAGCTCGCGCAGAATGCGCCCCAAGCAGGTGGGGTCGGCCCAAAGCGAGGGGATCCCTGCCTCCAGGTGCAGTTGCAGGTGTTGATGTTTGGCTTGGGCCAAAGGCTGAGCCCCGGCCAGCAAATCTTGTAAATACCGCGGCAGAAAAATATTCTCTGGTTGCAGCAGATACGTCCCGGCTCCCAGCCGTCGCATATCCAGCAGGTCGTTAATGAGCTCGATTTGCCGGTTGCACTCTTTCAGGGCAATGGTGAAGTAGTGCCGCTGTTTCTCGGGGTTATCGCGGGTCATTTGCAGCATTTGCAAGGCCATGCGCACATTGGTCATGGGGGTGCGCAGCTCGTGCGAGACGGTGCTGAGGAAATCATCCTTCAGCAGATTCAGCCGCTCCAATTCCTTCACCTGCGCTTGGGCTGCTTGGTACAAACGGGCTTGGCGGATGGCCAGGGCACATAGGTTGGCCACCTGATAGGCCAGTTGAATCTCGTCTTCGGAAAACTCTTGCTCCGGCAGCCGCTCCAACAGCAAAGCTCCCAGCCGCTTCTCTTTGTCCCAAAGGGTGCAGGCCAGCAGCCGCACCCAGCGTCCTTCCTTCCGACAACAGCAGTGGATTTCCCATTTCTGCTGTGAGGAAGAATGGGACTGCAGCAGGCGCAAGAACTCCGGGTCGCTGGCGTAGTCTCGGCCATGCAAGGGATCCGCCCCGCCATCTTGAGCCACGTCAGAAGAGAGAGAGGGGGAGTAGCAGTAGCCAGGGATCCAGGTTGACCCATCTTCTAAAAGCAGCAGGATTTGGCAGCAGGTCAGGCTTAGCGCTTCGGCAAGGGTTTTGACCACTTCTTCCAGGATTTCCCCCTCGTTTAGGCTGACCACCATCCGGCTGCTGATGGCGCGCAGCACCCCCTCAAAATACAAGGCCTGCTGCAGCTTGGCCGTGCGCAGCTCCACCTGGGCTTCTAGCTCCCGGTTGAGGGCTTGCAACTGCTGTTCTGCCCGCTTTTGCTCGGTGATCTCCCGCCCCACCGATAGGATCTCCACCAGGCGGCCTTGGCTGTCGAAAATGCCCTGATCTACCCAGCTAATCCAGCGGGACTGGCCGTTTTCTCCGGGGTACTCCCGCTCGCTGCTGTAAAAGGGGCTTTCGGGAGTGAGGGCGGCAAGAGCTTGCAACACCTTAGCCTGCTCTTCTTCCGGCAGCCGATCCCGCCAAGGTTGGCCCACCACCTCCTCTGCCCGCCGACCGAAGAAGCGCAAACAGGCAGGATTGACGAAGGTGATGCAGGTATCGGGCCGAAAGCGGCAAATGAGCTCTGTCTGCTGTTCCACCAGAGCGCGGTATTCTTGCTGCTGCTGCCACAGACGATCCAGCAGGGCCTGCTGAGCTGCTGCCGCCTGCTGCCAGGCTTTGGTTAGCGTCTGCACCTCCTGGATGGGGCCGGGATCCAAAGGGGGCCAGGGCTGGAAGCCGCTTTGGATAAATTGCTCGGCTACTTGGGTGAGGCGGCGCAGGGGACGCAAGAGGGCTTCGCCGAGGAGGATCCCTGTCCCCAGCATGCTCAGCAATAGCCCACCCCCCAGCAGCGCAGCCTGTTGGGCGCTCCGACGGACTTCGGCCAGAAGGGTTGCCTCTGGGATCCCATGCACAAAATAAAAGCCCAGCCTCCCTTTACTCTGGAGGGACTCCACCTCCACCCAGTAGGGGATCCCGCCAACCACGAGGCGCAGCGAATCTTGGGAAGAGGCCGTCCCCCAGGAGCCCACCTGCTCTTGCACGGCCACCAGCAGCGGATGGGGAGCAGGCCCCGCCGTACTGGCCACCACCTGTCCTTCCTCGTCCAGCAGAAAACTCACCTCTGCAGGAGAACGGCCTTCTAGCCGCTCCAGAAAAGCCTGAAGCTGCTGAATGGACAGGGAAGCCACCAAGCTGCCATAAACCCATCCCTCCGAGTCGGTCAGAGACAGGGACGTCACGATCAGCCGCTCCGCCTCCTGGGTGGAAGACTCGGCAAAAAATCGGGTTGCCACCCAAGTATCGTGGCTCCCTTCCGGCTGCAGGAGCTGGGGAAACCAGAACAACCGCCTCAAATCCACAAAGCCTAACTGCCTCCTCAGGCCAGTGGGATCCCCTGTTTCCGGATCCCGTTGGCGGCCCTGGGCGGATCCCGGCAGCAGGCTGGGGGTGTGGTAAGTCCAGATCGAGCCATCGGCGTGACGGCGGGCGATCACAAACCCCCCTTGAGCCGAGACAAAGCCGACATAGCTGAGCTCAGGAAATGGCTGCAACTGGCGGGCAAAGTGAGCTTCCAGCACCTCTAGATCGGCTGGGCTGGGGGTTGTCAAATCGGGCAGCAGCCCCCCTCTCACTGCCCCTTGATTGAGGGCATTGATCTGAAGGGGAATTTGCAAATATCTGGCAAGATGCTCTTCGGTGCGGTCGGTAACTTCCCGCCTCAGTTGCTCCGTCAAGCGCAGCGCCAGGTGTCGCCCGCCCTGCCAGGAGAGATAGGCCACTCCCCCCACTCCCCCTGCTACTGAGAGCACTAGGGGCAGCAGCAACGCCACCCGCAAAGGAATGGAGCGGAAAGGCCACCGGGATCGCACTTCAGAAGAACTAGAGGAAGACGGCATGGGATCCCTCACAGAACCTCAGGCTTGGGGAGGTTCCAAAGCCCGCTGCAGAGTGCCAAGGCCGATCTCGGCCGCAATAGCCAGAAGGGCCACTGGAACCGCCCCCACCAGCAAGATGGCGTTGTCATAGAGAGCAAACCCTAGGGTAATGAAAGTACCCAGCCCTCCTGCGCCGATAAACGCTGCTAGCGTAGCACTGGCAATCACCTCAATGGTAGCCGTTTTAACACCAGCCAAGATCACCGGTAGGGCCAAAGGGATCTCCACGTGCCGCAGTACCTGGGCAGGAGTCATGCCCATGCTCAGGGCAGCTTCCCGCAGGGCCGGCTCAAGGCTGCGGAAGGCCACATCCGTGCTGATCAGAATGGGGGGCAAAGCCAGGAGGGTTAGCGCGACGACTGCCGAACGGAAGCTAAGGCCAAAATAGGGGATGGCCAAAAACAAAATGGCCAAACTGGGGATCACCCGCAGGCTGCTAAACGCATTGATCACCACCAGGGAAAGCATCTGGGAGCGGGAGCTGAAAAAGCCCAGCGGCAAACCCAACAGCAGCCCCATTCCCAAAGGCACCGCCACCAGTTGCAGGTGTTGGACGAAAGCTTGAAACAGCATGTCGCTGTGGTTCTGGGCGTAGCTGAGGGAGCGGGCCAAAAGGCTCATTGCCAATCCGAGTTGCCGTCTGTATCCTGCCTATCTTCCCTAATGGTGTCTGGATCCCTGCTTGGGGCCTGGTTGGCTTCTCGCTCTTGCAAACGGCGGATTTGGGAGCGCACCTGCAGAGCAATCTGTAAAGCAGCCTCCAGGATACGACCCTGTTCGCTGGCCTGCTCGCTCACCTGTAGGGCCGTCAGCGCTGCCAAGTTATCGCCGAAGAACTCGCTCTGCTGCTCGATCAGGTCTTCGTTTTGCCGCAAGATCCGTTCGGTTTTCAAGGCACGGATGAGATCGGCCCGGGTCAGCTTCAGCGCTTCGATCACCTCAGCCCTCTGGGCCAGCTTCACCTCGGGGTTGCCCGCTTCCACCAACTGATCATTGACATGGATGGCCTGGATGATTCGGTTGTAGCGATCCACCTCCCCCAGCAAATTCAACAGCAGCGGCATGCGGCGGCTGCGGAAAATCCAATAGGCTTGGCCCAGAGCGGCAATGGCCGCCAGGATCCCCCATTCCACCAGCCAAGTGCCCCAAGTGGCCTGTAGGCCAGGGATCCAAATCCGCCCCACCAGAGTCAGCAGGGATCCCCCTGTCCAGAAGGTCAAGAAACGCAAGAACAAGTCCAGCGTCACCAGCAAGCGTAGGAGATCCCAGAAAGCGGAGAACTGGCGCAGGCGATCCTTAAAGCGACGAGCAGGCTGAGGCCGATACAACCAAGCCACCGGCACTTGAGAGAGGCTTTCAACTTGAGCTGGGGAGATGATCAGCTCTTGTAAGTCCCGCTGCATCGCCATTTGCTCTGCTGAGGCTGGGAAGTTTTCCCATTGTACTTGCGACCTTGAGCAGCTTGGGCTTGCTCAGGGATCCCTTCCCAGAAGGGAAGCTGCCTGGCCAAGTCTCGATAGAATGGGGTTCGCTGGGCTGTTTGCGTCTTCACGCCCTCGTGCTCACGTTGTAGGGCAACAGTGAGACACAAGACAGCTCGTCAAACGCAAAGGAGAAGAGCAGGGTGACCAGCCAATTGCGCCAACTGAAGGCCCATCTCGCTGAACCGGAAAACTTTGCCCCCTACGGACAGGTCATTTGCCCCACTCCCGATCACAAACCCTTCGACAGTCAAGATGCTCAGTTGTTCTTGAATCAAGGGCAGCCCCGCTTTTACATCATGCGCTTGCCTCGCCGCGGCCTCAAGTTTACTCAGATCACCCACCACATCCGCTGCACCCAGTGCCTGGGATCCCTGAATGGCAAGGAGTGGTTTATTGGTGTTGCACCCCCTGCCGATGAGCTGCACGTGGATCAGATTCAAGCCTTTCGGGTGCCTGGGGATCGCTTTATCAAACTGGAGATGGGTACCTGGCATGCCGGCCCCTATTTTGACCACGAAGAGTTCATCGATTTCTACAACTTGGAGCTGGCCGACACCAACATCACCGATCACGAAACCATAAACTTACTCCAAACCTACAACCTGGAGTTCCAGATCACCCCCTGACAAGCTTTTGGGGATTCCTTATCAATCGGGCAAAAAGCAGCATTGATCATTGATCACAGCAATCTTTCGCTTGAGCGCAAGAAGAGCATGCCTCTAACCCCCAAAACCCTGAACTTTGCTGAATTTACTGAGCTTTAGGCGGTTTGGCAAAAGTCATTGAGAGGGATATAGTAGACCAAGTTTCCCCCTGATCCTTGAGTCCACCGCAACGGTTGCCGGGAAGTGAAGGGGGAAAGCGCTCGGGGGGTATTCCTCAGGGCTTTGCGGGATACCGCCTTCCTGTTTGGACTCCGTCCCGCTGACGCGAACAGAGATAGGCAGGATGCGATCGCTTCTTTCCTGAACCATGTTCAGGAGAGTTCAGCGTGAATGTATCAGTTGTGGGGATCCGTACTCCACTATGGGTGGAGAGAAAAAGTGGGCTTGGATCCCAGTCCTGGTGGATGTAGCCGACTTGGGTGAGCGTTCCTTGACTTGGGCTTAAGTTATACCCTTGTCGCCATGGATCTTGGTGCTGTAACCCACCTGGCCAGGTGATAGAACAGGGTCAAACCCAGCAGCATTTGGGAGGTTTGTTGTCATGGCTACGTTGCAACCCAAAGTGACCCACCAGCTTTTGGCGGCCTTAGCCCTGTTTGCCTGTCTGGGCTTGTTGCCTGCTTGTGGCGAGAGCAGCAGCAGCACCGTCAGCCCCCCCAGCATCACCCCCACCCCCACCGGCTCATAATTCGGCTGGTTTTTGCATGCCCTTGCAGCGGTTGCCCAAGTTGGTTCAGCTTTGGGCTTTGAGGATCGCGGGGATCTTTTGTCTTTGTCTGCTGGCGGCCTGTGGAGGATCCCCTACCTCGATGGAGCCACCGCGGGCAGGGGAAGTGCCGATTGCCAGCTTCCTGTGCCGGTTGGATCGCCAGACCCGCAGCTTCACGGGGCCTATTTACGCCGAACAGCCCCAGGTTGCTACCTGCAACCCCGGTCGCCTTACGCCTGCAGCAGCCCAAAAGATGATGGATCGGCTGAACTTTCTGCGGCTGTTGCACCAGTTACCGCCGGTGAAGCTCAATCCTCAGTTCCTAGAAGCCGCCCAGCAAGCGGCCTTGATGCAGGTAGCCAATGGTACTCTCAGCCACCAGCCGCCCCCTTCTTGGCGCTGCTTTACCCCTGCTGGGGAGGCGGGATCCCGCTTCAGCAACCTGGCGGTTGGGCCCATCCTAGAGCTGAACGGCCCCGATCCAGGCCGGGTGTTGGCGCGGCAGGTGGACATCTATTTTGCCGAGCCAGGTCGAGAAAACTTTGTGGATGTGGGGCATCGCCGCTGGAACCTGTATCCTCAGTACGCCCAGGGGGCCTACGGCATTGTCTTTGACCCACGGGCTGGACGGGTGACCCAGGCCAACGCCAACTGGATCTTCGGTTTTGACGAGTCGGTGCCAGATCCAGAGTTCATCGCCTTCCCGGAGAAAGACGGCTACCTCTACCGCCTAGAAGGGTTTTCCGGCCAGCCCCTGTCTGCCTACCGCTGGTCTTTCTCGGTGCCCAGCCGTGGCGGCAAGGCTGATCTCAGCCAAGCCCAAGTCCGCATCACCGATGCCCTCAGCGGCGAGCCGGTGCCTGTTGGAGATCTCCGCGTGGGGGATCCCGCCTTTGGCCTGGAAACTTTGACCTACTCCGTGGGTTCGATCCAGCCCAATCGCAACTACACCTTCGAGATCAGCGGCATTCGCCTCAACGGTGGCCCCCCCCGCAGCTACCGCTACACCACCGCTCTCTACGACTGCGATCCCCAAACTTCCCAACGGCCCGCACCCCTCACCGAAGGGCTGGGGATCCCGCCCCGTCTGCTCTGGCAGATGGAGCCTTTCAACTCTTTCAACCCTCTCAACTAGCTTTTCCTCACCCCCAGCCCCTTTCCCAAAGGGGAAAGAGGGGTCTGCTGCTCCTGGAAGCCTGACTTTATGCATAAAGCGCACTTCGAGAATGACAAAACTGCATAACCTGTTACAAAGTGTAACTGCCAATACCAAAGTTAACGGTTCGTTATCGCTAGGGTAGCCAGTGTTCACCCCACGGCAGCGATCATGGCGAACCAATTTGAACGCCTCAAAAGCGAAAAGGATGGGCTGGCGGTCAAGGCCGAGCTGGAGGCGTTTGCCCGGATGGGTTGGGAGAACATTCCTGAAGACGACCGGGATCACCGCCTCAAGTGGCTGGGGATCTTCTTTCGCAAGCGCACCCCAGGTCAGTTCATGCTGCGGCTGCGCCTGCCCAATGGGATCCTAACCAGCGGCCAAATGCGCATGTTGGGCGCAATCATCCACCCCTATGGAGAACAGGGCGTAGCCGACATCACCACCCGGCAGAACCTGCAACTGCGGGGCATCCCCATCGAGGAAATGCCCCAAATCCTGGGCTACTTGAAGGAGGTGGGCCTGACCAGCATCCAGTCGGGCATGGACAACGTGCGCAACATCACGGGATCCCCTCTGGCTGGTATTGACCCGGATGAGCTGATCGACGTGCGCGGCCTCACTCGCAAGGTGCAGGACATGGTTACCAACAACGGCGAGGGCAACCCTTCCTTCAGCAACCTGCCGCGCAAGTTCAACATCGCCCTCTGCGGTTGTCGTGACAACTCCGTGCATGCGGAGATCAACGACCTGGCCTTTGTGCCCGCCTTCAAAAATGGCCGCCTGGGCTTCAACGTCCTGGTGGGCGGCTTTTTCTCTGCTCGCCGCTGCGCCGAGGCAATTGGCCTAGATGTCTGGGTGGATCCCCGCGATGTGGTTCCTCTGTGCGAGGCGGTGCTGCTGGTCTACCGGGATCACGGCCTGCGGGCCAACCGGCAAAAGGCGCGGTTGATGTGGCTCATTGACGAGTGGGGCCTAGAGAAGTTCCGGGCGGCTGTGGAGCGCCAGACTGGCCACCCTCTGCTCAGGGCAGCGGAAAAAGATGAGGTGGTCTGGCACAAGCGGGATCTGCTGGGGGTGCATGCCCAGAAGCAGCCGGGCCTCAACTTTGTCGGCCTGCATGTGCCGGTGGGGCGGCTCAACGCCCTGGAGATGATGGAGCTGGCCCGCTTGGCGGAGGTGTACGGCTCCGGGGAGCTGCGGCTGACGGTGGAGCAGAACGTGCTCATCCCCAATGTGCCCGACTCCCGAGTGGCCCCGCTCCTCAAAGAGCCGCTCTTGAAGAAGTTCTCCCCCAACCCAGGGCCCTTGCAGCGGGGGTTGGTGTCCTGTACGGGCAACCAGTTCTGCAACTTTGCCCTTATCGAGACCAAAAACCGGGCTGTGGCCTTGATGGAGGAGCTGGAGGCGGAGCTGGAGATCCCCCAAACGGTGCGCATCCACTGGACGGGCTGCCCCAACTCCTGCGGCCAACCCCAAGTAGCCGATATCGGCCTTATGGGCACCACTGCTCGCAAGGACGGCAGGGTGGTGGAGGCCGTGGACATCTACATGGGGGGAGAGGTGGGCAAAGACGCCAAGCTGGGCGAATGCGTGCGCAAAGGGATCCCTTGCGAAGACCTCAAGCCGGTCTTGGTGGAGCTGCTCATTGAACACTTTGGGGCCAGGCCGCGTCAGCATCCGTCCGCCGCCCAGGCTTCTGTTTTGGTAACCCGCTAGCGGTTCTGTTGCCGTCCTGAAAGTTTTTCTTTCTTCGTCGTTGTAAATCTTGGAGGTTTCGATGTCTAAGCTGTTCAGCACTTCCTCTCCCGTCTCCCGTCGGCAATTTTTGGCCGGGGTGGCTGCTCTCACGGCTGGGGCGGCCACGGCTGGGATCCCGCGCGCCCAATCGCAATCCTTGGGCAAAGGCTACTGGGTGGCGCAGGCCGATACTCCCGAAACCACCAGCGCCAAGCTGGGGTTCATCGCTCTAACCGACGCGGCCCCCCTGATCATCGCCAAAGAAAAAGGGTTCTTTGACAAGTACGGCATGAAAGACGTGGAGGTGGTCAAGCAGGCCTCTTGGGGCACCACCCGCGACAATTTGGTGCTGGGATCCGCCGCCGGCGGCATCGATGGGGCACACATCCTCACCCCCATGCCCTACCTCATCACCACCGGCAAAGTTACCGATGGCAAGCCGGTGCCTATGTACATTTTGGCCCGTCTCAATCTGGACGGTCAGGGCATCAGCATTTCCAACCAATATCGGGATTTGCAAATCGGCCTGGATAGTTCCCCCCTCAAGGCCAAGTTTGCCGAGGTCCGAGCTGCCGGCGGGGATCCCAAATGTGCGATGACCTTCCCCGGCGGTACCCACGACCTATGGATGCGCTACTGGCTGGCCGCAGGCGGGATCGATCCCACTAGCGACGTCTCCATCATTGTGGTGCCGCCGCCGCAGATGGTGGCCAATATGAAATCCAGAACCATGGAAGCCTTCTGTGTGGGCGAGCCTTGGAATGCCCAGCTGGTGAACCAAAAAGAGGGGTATACTGCCCTCACCACCGGCGAGCTGTGGAACGGCCACCCGGAAAAGGCCTTTGCCCTGCGGGCCGACTGGGTGGATGCGCACCCGAAAGCCACCCTTGCCCTGTTGAAAGCGGTGCTAGAAGCCCAGATCTGGTGCGACCAGATGGAAAACAAAGAGGAGATGTGTCGCATCATCGGCGACCGCCGCTGGCTGGGGGTGCCTGTGCCCGATATCTTGGGCCGTTCTCGGGGCACTTTTGACTACGGCACCGGCAAGGTCGTTGAAAACAGCCCCCACCTGATGAAGTTCTGGCAGGACTACGCTTCCTACCCCTTCAAGAGCCACGATCTCTGGTTCTTGACCGAAAACATCCGCTGGGGCTATCTACCTGCCGACACCGATACCAAAGCCTTGGTGGAGCGGGTGAATCGGGAAGAACTCTGGCGAGAAGCTGCCAAAGCCATTGGTCAGGGGGCAGCCATTCCCCCCAGCACCTCTCGAGGAGTGGAAACCTTCTTCGACGGGGTGCAGTTCGATCCCGAAAATCCTGCCGCCTACCTGGAGAAATTGGCGATTAAGAAGCTGGCCTAATTTCCCAACTTTCCCCAGCAAGTTAGCTGCAAACCCTCTGTCCAGGAGAGAAGGGATCCCCGAATCCCCACAAAGAGTGTTCAACTGAAACCCCTTCTCTCTTGGGATCCTCTTAAGTTGACTTCAACCTTACTCCCAGCAAGCCATGAGGATTTTCCACTCTGCCCTACAGTTGGGCTACCACCTCTTTCGGATCCTGCTTCCTCTATTGGTTAACCTAGGCCACTGGCTGCTGAAAACCGGCCAAGGTTCTGTTCTTCAGTCCAGTACCGGAATCGGTTCCCCCGCCAGTTCTGCACCTTCTTCTGCTTGGCGGCAAAGAGTCCAAATCCACAAAGCGCTGCGTCGCATTCTGTTGCCCGCTACGGCCATTTTGCTCGTCCTGATTCTCTGGCAAATCATTTACAGCCGCCCCGGAGCCAACTTGCCCACCCCTCTCCAGGTTTGGCAGGACACCTGGGATCCCCTCATTAAAGATCCCTTTTTTGACTATGGCGGCAATGCCAAAGGGCTGTTCTGGCAAATTTGGGCCAGCTTGCGGCGGGTGTTCATTGGGTTTGCCCTGGCCGGCTTGGTGGGGGTTGTGGGCGGCATGATCATCGGGGTCAATCGCTGGCTGTACGAGGCTTTGGATCCCATTTTTCAGGTGTTGCGCACGGTGCCGCCTTTGGCCTGGCTGCCGATTTCTTTGGCTGCCTTTCGAGATGCCAACCCTTCCGCCATTTTTGTAATCTTCATTACGGCCCTCTGGCCCATTTTGATCAACACTGTTGTCGGCGTACAGCAGATCCCTCAGGACTACCGCAACGTGGCCAGAATTGTGCGCATGTCCGGCTGGAAGTACTTTTTCAAAATCGTTTTCCCGGCAACTGTGCCCTACATTTTTACCGGCTTGCGCATTGGGGTGGGCTTGTCTTGGCTGGCCATTGTGGCAGCGGAAATGTTGATTGGCGGTGTGGGCATCGGGTTCTTCATCTGGGATGCCTGGAATAGCTCCCGCATCAGCGAAATCATTCTGGCTTTGATCTATGTTGGGATGGTGGGTCTTCTGCTGGATCGCATCACGGCTTGGATTGGCTCGCTGGTGGTGGCTGAGGATCACTAAATGAGCTTGGCCGAGTTTTAGATTGGTTGCTGACAATTTCTCCATGCTCTCAGAAATCATCTCAGGGGAATCATGAAGACTCAGCCTTACATTGAAGTGGATCATGTCGACAAGGAATTTCTCCTCGACAACGGAGAGGTCTATCCTGTCCTGAAAGACATCCACCTGGAGATCCAAAAAGGGGAATTTGTCTCGCTAATTGGCCACTCCGGCTGTGGCAAATCGACCCTACTCAACATCATTGCTGGCCTGGAAAAGCCTTCCCGCGGAGGCATTCTCCTGGAGGGCCGACAGGTTACAGATCCCGGCCCAGATCGCATGGTGGTGTTTCAGAACTATTCCCTGCTGCCCTGGCTGACGGTGCGGGAGAACATTGCCCTGGCCGTGGACGAGGTGCTGGGATCCCTTCCCAAAGCAGAGCGAAGCCGGATTGTGGAAGAGCACATCCGCCAGGTGGGGTTGCAGGGGGCAGCCGACAAGCGACCGGCCCATCTGTCAGGAGGGATGAAACAGCGGGTAGCCATTGCCCGGGCTTTGGCCATCCGTCCGCGGGTGCTGCTGTTGGATGAGCCCTTTGGCGCTCTGGATGCCTTGACGCGCGGCAACCTGCAGGAGCAACTGATGGAGATTGCCCAGGCGGAGCAGCTCACCTGTGTCATGGTTACCCACGATGTGGATGAGGCGCTGCTGCTTTCGGATCGGGTGGTAATGATGACCAATGGCCCGGAGGCCCGCATTGGCCAGATTTTGCGGATCCCTTTTCCTCGGCCCCGCCATCGTTTGGAAGTGGTGCGTCACCCCGACTACTACAGCCTGCGGGGAGAGATGATCTACTTTCTCAACCAGCAAAAGCGGGCTCGCCAAAAAACGCCTGTTCGCGTGGCCATTGCCAAACACGGCCTGGAGAAGGTCAATTTGGAGGTTGGCTTTGTGCCCCTCAACGACTGCGCCCCGCTGGTGGTGGCGCAGGAAAAAGGCCTGTTTCAAAAGCATGGCCTGGAGCAGGTCACCCTGGTGCGGGAGCCAGGCTGGAAGACCATCTGGGAAGGGATCCGCTCCGGTCGGCTGGACGCGGCCATGGTGGTGGCCGGGATCCCGTTGGCTTCCACGTTGGGGGTGGGGGGAGTTCCGGTGCCTTTGATTACCGCGCTAACCCTCTCCCGCGGCGGCAACGCCATTACCTTTGGGCGCAGACTTTGCCTGCAGGGTGTTCTCAGTCCCTGGGATCTGCGCCAACACCTCCGGCAAACTCCTGACGTGGTTCATACCCTAGGGGCGGTGCACCCGGCCTCAATGCAAAACTTCTTGCTGCGCCATTGGCTGGCTAGCGCGGGGGTGGATCCGGATCGGGATGTCACGTTAACCGTGATCCCGCCGCCGCAAATGGTGGCCCACCTCAAGGCCGGCAACATCGATGGCTACTGCGTGGGCGAGCCCTGGAACTCCCGCGCCGTGCGGGAACAGGTGGGGGTTATCGTCGCCACCACCCCTGAAATCTTACCCAGCCACATTGAAAAAGTGCTGACAGTGCGCCAGGATTGGGCGCAAAACTACCCCCGTACCCATGTAGCTCTGGTCAAGGCACTACTGGAGGCTTGTCACTACTGCGATCAGCCGCAGCACCGTTCTGAGATCTTGGAGTGGCTGGCTCAGCCCCAGTATGTGGGCGTGGCCCTGGAGGATCTGCAGCCGGGGTGGACGGGTATTCTGCAGCGGGGAATTGCCGATGAATCCCAAGCCCTCACCGGTTTTCACCAGTTTGCCAACGGGCGCAACACCTGTCCGGAAAGATTGGAACACCTCTGGATCCTGACGCAGATGGCTCGCTGGGGACTCTGCGCTTTTCCCCGCAATTGGGTTTCGGTTCTCGACCAAGTTCTGGACAGCGAAACCTACGCCCTAGCCGCCAGAGAACTGGGCCTGCCGGATCGGGCCCACGACCGCGGAGCTTTACTCTTTGGCGATGGATCCCGCTTTGACGGAGAGGATCCCGTTGCTTACCTGGAGTCGGTGGCCATCCGGCAGGATCTGAAGCTGCAGGAGTACCAGCTCAGCGAAGTTTAGCTTTTGTTACCTTAAACTCTCGATTGGAAAACACCATGATGACCAGCTCCCGCACGTTCTCCTCACCGCTATCTTCTGCTTCTCCGGTTGCAGGACTGCCCCTTCTTTGTCTTCAGAATGTGGGCAAGACCTACTTCACCTCAGCAGGGCCCTTCGTTGCGCTGGAAAATATCAATCTGGAAGTGGCCGCCGGTGAGTTTGTTTGCATTATCGGCCACTCGGGTTGTGGCAAATCCACCTTGATCAACATGGTGGCTGGGTTTTCCACCCCCACTTCGGGATCCATCGCCCTCAAGGGCCAGCCCATCACTTCCCCAGGGCCGGATCGGATGATGGTGTTTCAACATTATTCCCTTTTGCCCTGGCTAACGGCTTTTGAAAATGTTTATCTGGTGGTGGATCAGGTTTACCCAAACAAATCCCGGCGGGAGAAAAGGGAAATCGTTGAAGAACACCTAGAATTGGTAGGTTTGGCGGAAGCAGCCCACAAGCGGCCCAAGCAGCTTTCTGGAGGCATGAAGCAAAGGGTAGCCATTGCCCGTGCTCTTGCCGTTCGTCCGCAAGTTTTGCTCTTGGATGAGCCTTTTGGGGCCTTGGATGCCATTACCAAGGAAGATCTACAAGATGAGCTGCTGGCCATTTGGCGGGATCACCGCTGCACAGTTTTGATGATTACCCACGACATCGACGAGGCTCTCTACTTGTCAGACCGTGTGGTGATGATGACCAACGGCCCCGCTGCCCATATCGGCGAGATCTTGACCATTCCCTTCGAGCGACCGCGCATCCGCTCCCGCATTATGGAAATGCCCGAGTTCTACGAATTGCGTAACCGCGCCCTTGACTTCCTCTATCGTCGCTTTGCCCATAGGGAGGATTAAGCTAGGAATCAAAACGCTTGGGGAGGGAAGTTGATGGCCGCTGCTCCGGTTCAGGTAGCTCCAACCGATCTCCCAATGGAGAAGCGGGTCTCTACCCTGCCCAAAACCCTTGCCGACTATCTGGCCAATCCGGTTGCCCAAACCAAATGGGTAGATGGCTACATTGTGGAGAAAGTGGGGCAAACTTTAGGGGATGCAAAGCTCCAAACCCGACTTCTCTTCCGTTGGGCCGGTTATGTCGAACATCAGCAATTGGGAGGCATGGTTTTGGTGGAGGCTCCCTGCCAAACGACAGGCAAAGTCAGAAGACCTGATGTTGCCTACCTGTCTCCAGATTTAATCCAGCAATTTGGAGAGGATATTGCCACTTTGCCGCAGAGCTATCCCCTCACTGGAGAGATCCTCTCCCCAACCGACTCTGGAGAGGACATTTTCTTGAAAGCCCAGGAGTATCTCAGCTCCGGTGCGCTGGAAGTCTGGCTGGTTTTTCCCAAAAGCAAATTTATTTTTATCCAGACTCAGGATCGCCACCTTTGGCTAACCGAACAAGAGACTGCCAAAAGCCAGGTTGTATTGCCCGGATTTGAGATCCAAGTGGCCGATCTCCTCGGCTAAGAGATCCTTAACCTGATGGCCTATCGGGATCCAAAATGCAAGACACTCATCCATCCTGACAGGGATCCCAACTCATGGTGACCGCGATGGAGTCGGAAAAAGCTGTCATCAAAACCCTATGTCCCTACTGCGGCGTAGGGTGTGGATTGGAGGCGGTTTCGACAGCCTCAGGTGACTGGAAAATGAGAGGCGACCGGGATCATCCTTCCAGCTTGGGGATGGTCTGTGTAAAGGGGGCTACGGTTCTGGAGGCAGTTGGTCGAGATCGGCTGCTCTCTCCCCTGTTTCGGGAGAGCTTGGATCAGCCCTTTCGCCGCATTTCTTGGGATCAGGCTTTTGAGGAGATGGTTTCTCGGCTGCGCCGCCTCAAAGACAATCCCCACTCCATAGCCATGTATGGATCGGGGCAGTTGCTCACTGAAGACTATTACGTTGCTCAAAAGCTCATTAAGGGCTGCCTGGGCACCAATAATTTTGACACCAACTCGCGCCTGTGCATGTCCTCAGCCGTCTCGGCCTACACCCAATCCCTGGGATCCGATGGCCCCCCCTGCTGCTACGAGGATCTCGATCTCTGCAATCTGGCTTTTCTGGTGGGCACCAACACCGCCGAGTGCCACCCCATTCTTTTTAATCGCCTGAAGAAGCGGCACAAGCCCGGATCCCCCCTCAAAATGGTGGTCGTGGATCCCCGGCGCACTCAGACAGCAGAAGCTGCCGATCTCCACTTAAAAATTCGCCCCGGTACGGATATCGATCTTTTCAATGGGATTGCCCATTTGTTGTTAAAGTGGGGATCAATGGCTACCGATTTTATCGAGGGCTGCACCCAAGGTTTTGCCGAATATGCAGCTTTGCTGGCCGATTATGAACCGCAGATTGTGGCCCAGCGCTGTGGAATTGCCACCGAGGATTTGATCGAAGCAGCCAAGCTTTGGCAGGGATCCCAAAGGGTTCTCTCCCTTTGGTCGATGGGCCTAAACCAGTCCAGCGAGGGCACCGCCAAGATCACCAGCCTAATCAATCTCCATCTCCTAACTGGGCAAATTGGCCGACCGGGGACCGGCCCCTTTTCCTTGACCGGCCAGCCCAATGCCATGGGCGGTCGAGAGGCAGGGGGGTTATCTCATCTGCTGCCGGGATATCGGCTGGTGAGCCATCCCCAGCATCGGGCAGAGGTGGAGCAGGCTTGGGGTTTGCCCAGCGGTTCCCTCTCTCCCTGCCCAGGGCTGAGGGCCACCGAGATGATTGCCGCTCTGGAGACGGGATCCCTGCAGTTCTTTTGGATTGTGGCCACTAATCCTTTGGTGAGCTTTCCGGATCTGGAACGGGTCAAAAAAGCCCTGAAAAAGTCTCCCTTTACTGTTTACCAAGAGGCTTATTACCCTACGGAAACGGCAGAATATGCCCATTTGCTTTTGCCTGCCTGTCAGTGGAGCGAGAAAACCGGGGTGATGACCAACTCCGAGCGCAGGGTTACCCTTTGTCAAGCCTTTCGAGACCCCCCTGGCGAAGCCCGACCCGATTGGGAGATCTTTGCTGAAGTGGGGCGCAGGTTGGGCTTTGAAGCGCAATTTTTCTTCCAAACCGCGGCAGAGGTTTATGCAGAATTTGCCGCCCTTACCGCAAATCGCCTCTGCGATCACTCCGGCCTCAGCCATGCCCTTTTGGCAGAACAAGGCCCTCAGCAATGGCCTTATCCCAAAGAAAGAACCTCGGCCCCTAAGTCCACTCGCCTCTACACAGATTGGCGTTTCCCGACCCCCGATGGCCGCGCCCGCTTTATCCCCCACCATTCCCGTGGCCTAGCAGAGCCGCCGGATCCCCAGTTTCCCTACGTATTAACCACGGGCAGGCTTTACGGCCATTGGCACACCCAAACCCGCACCGGCAGGATTGAAAAAATCAAGCAAATGCACCCCCAACCCTTTATTGAAATCCATCCTCGCGATGCGGAAAAACTGGGCATCCAAGATGGAGATTGGGTTCAAGTGCGTTCTGCCCGCGGACGGGCCTATTTCCCGGCCAAGATAACTGCCAACATTGCTCCCGGTACGCTATTTGTACCCATGCACTGGGGATCCCTCTGGGCAGAACAAGCCGAGTGTAATGCCCTTACCCATGACATCAGTTGTCCCGATTCCGGCCAGCCGGAATTAAAAGCCTGTGCCGTTGCTCTTGAGAAAGCCGACCCACCGCTCAAGCAATCCCCTCAACTCTAGATTTGGTTCCTAATCGAGGTTCCCATGACTCTGTTTCAGTTTGAGCAAGATTTTGCCGACTCTCTGCGATGCATCCCCATGACCTTGCGCCTAAAGCTGGATTTGTGCGGGATCAAGCTCAAGCTCCATCAATGGGCCAAGTTTTCCCTAGAAGAGCGGCGGAAGTGTGTTGATTGGCCCTCTGAATCTCCACAGGATCTAGAAGAACTCCGCAACCATCTGCGCCATTTGGTTCGCTCCATCTGCCACGAAGAGGTGCAAGAGATTCCCATTGATCCCCAGCCTGAATGGCAAAATCCCAACCAGATCCCAATGGCTGTCCAACAAAAAGCTCAAGACCTGGGGATCCGGCTTGCCCTCGATTTCTGGAGAAACTTGCACGATATCCAGAGATTTGCCTTGCTGAAGTTGAGCCGATCCCATCACGAAAACAAAAATTTCTTGCCCGCTCTGCGAGAGTTTGGCCTGAAGATGGCGAGGGATGGTGATTGCAGTTACTCTGAATCTATTTGAGAGAGATAGTCTGATACATTTACGCTGAACACTGCTGAACATCACTGTTCAACTATGCAGCGATAGCATTCTGTTTGTTTCCAAACAGAATGGCGGTATCCCG